>NZ_JAQMUA010000342.1:0-16171 GCF_028330895.1 Kamptonema animale CS-326
CGGTTAGTTATAGTTCGCTGCTCGGACAAAATTACTTTTAACTCCCCAACACTTAAATCAATTCTTTCTTGGTAATTTACTTTCATGCACCACTCCTCAAACTCTCATTGTTATTATAGCATACTTTTAGGGAAATGGTATTAGTTAGGGACCGTTGTAAAACTACACCTCTACTAAAACTTTTTTGGATAGTTCGCTCACAAAAATTGGCTCGAATTCATAAATGCTAGATAACTTTTCCACTAGCGTATTCTCAATGAATTCCCATTGATCGTTAGGTGTATATCCACTCAGACGAGAACGACATACATCTATTAGTTTAGGCTGAATTTCATTTACTTTCAAAAAATTGACAAGTGCATCAATCCGTTCTACGATCGTATCCTCAGAAACTTTCAAATTTTCAGCGACTAATTTATCGGGTTGGATTATACAAAAGTAATACTTCCCATCCATATATTTGACCGACGCATTTCCCCCCCAACAAATACGCAGTTTGTTATAAAGGTTATTAATATAGTCATCGTAAGCCTCTTCTGTAATCTCAACTTCTAAATATTCTCCAGATACGTTGTCACAGGAAAAATAGTCAATATCGATATCGAGAATTACCGATTTATTTAATTTATTTGATTCCTCACTAGAGAGTTCATCTTGAGCATTAAGTGGTGTAATTGTGAAAGATTTGCAATCAGGATTAAACAGGTTATTAAAGTCAACCTTCGATTTTAGTATTAATCTTTTACCTTCTCCCTGATGGGAATAGATATTCAGTTGTTTCTGTCCCTTTAATTTTGGGTCATGTTTTTGACGCAACCAGTAAACCTGACTAAATACTCCTTGATAAATTGCAGGATAGATAAAATTAGCGATGGTTAATTCGCTGTAGGTGAAGTTATGCACCCTTTTTATATTCTTATTTACCGACTTTAGAGAACTATTTAAAATTGGAAGTACCAGATCTGAATGCTCATCTACATGAAGTAGGGTATTCTGATTTTTATTGATCCACCCTTCCGCTACTGCATAATGCCAAATAAAAAATGCTTCATTGTGCTCTTCCATGATATAAAACGGAATCTTAGCCATAGTGATTCTCCTTTTTTGGTAATTGGTAATATACAGTAGATTGCAAGTTTATAGATGACAGTCGATTGACTAGGATTTCACTACACTAATTGAACTACTTAGCAAGCGTGTATTCTATAAACCTGCAATCTGCTGTAATTAAAAGCAGTATCTCCCCAATGAAAAACTACTATAAGAGCAGACAACACAAAAATCCGTGAAATTAGTGTTATCCATTAAATCCCTGTTCGGCAATAATTTCAGTTACCCTGTTGAGGTTCGTCATCAAGAACGCCACGATTGAACATTAAATTAAGTGAGTAATAAGTTTCTGTTGCATTCACTCCTAATTTTTCAAATTCCGCGACGATTTCTGCTACCGTTTTATCGCCTTTTAAAATTGCTTCTCCCAATTCTTTAATCAAAGGACGGTGACGGAACTTGAGCGTTAGAAATCTAGTGGAAAGTTTGAAGCCATCATCAAGATTTTCGTGTTTGAGGTCGCGGCGAAATCTAAGATTCTCATCGGCTCTAATTTCTAAAGGCATCTGCTGAGTTATCATTCGTTCTAAGAGAACTTTGAGGTCGTTAGCAGTTTCAAAGTTTCCTCGATCGTAAACTCGATAGCCATTAGGCCAGCGATCGTCAGCTTTGCAAGGACTAATCAGTTTAACGCTGCGCTCGACCATATTAAACAAAAATCCTGTGACACAAGCAATAGTTGATTGGGCTAACTCATCAGATGCTTCTCCAGCTTTATTTTGCTTTTCCCAGGAACGACCAGCCACTGCTTTATTCATCAGCGACTCCTTATTTTGCATAACTAAACCGACGCGGATTAAATCCTCTGGCGAGAATTCTGCATATACATTTTGTAAAATTTTGAGGGATAGAATAGAGAAGCGATGATAAGAAAAACCCTGAGAGTCTGAGAATTTCAAAAGCGATCGCACCCGTGCTGGATATTTCATGGGTTGGGCAGTCGTCGTTTGTGGAATTGCGCCTAAAATGGCTTGAAAATCGCTGACAAACTGTTCATAATCGGGGTTATCAAGGGGGTCAGTTGCCCAGTAACAAAAGCCAGTACCGGCAGCAGGGCCACAAATTTCTTTAATAACTTCTAACACTTCGCGCCAAAGTTGGGCATTTTCGGCGGTGTAAGTAAAGATATCGCTAAAACGCGGTGCTGAAATCCCGCAAAATGAACAGCCAACAGAACATCCTTTAGTCAGTTCAAAAGCAACAGGTGCATGGAGAATTTGAGCGTTATGAGATTTGCGAATTTCGCTATCTCCGCGTGCAATTTGCCGATCGCGCCACCCCTGAAATCTCGGATCGCTATCCGGCATATTATTGCGCCAGCGAAAAAAATATCGTTCCCGTGCTTTTTCGTAGTCAATGAAACGTTGGAGGGCGATGGGAATTGGAATGTCTTGGGATTGTTGGCTTTTTACAAATTCCGCGTCCCACAACCAGCGAATTTCTGCTAAGGGAATTTTGAGATTGTATTGAGCAACTGTTTGTTCGGGTGCGATCGCCACATTTTTTCTAAATTCTGGATCGGCTTCGTAATATTCCGTAAACCGCTTGATATGGCTGATACTCGTTAATTCGTGCTCGTCTAATTTCATCCACCGCTCGATCGCTTCTTGTTCCAGCGCGTCATCTGATTGAGCCAATTGGGGAGCCAAAGGTAATGTCTTAGCAGTCATTTTCCGAATCCTCTGTGATAGTTTTTCTGATAGTTTTAAACTCAAAACTCTTTTGCTTCATTCCCACAACAATAGAGATGGCAGTAAGTCAGGATAAGCTAGGCGCAGCAGTTGATAACCAATGCCCGCAGTTCCCGTAAATAAACCAGGGCTGTATGTATCGCCTGCCACATTAGCAAATACTTGGAAACACCCCGTTTGTCGGGCGCGAGTTACCGCCCAAGCAGCTTGTTGTTGGGCAATAGTAATTAATTCCGGTCGATTTAAGCGTTTTCCTGCTTCTAGAAATAGCTCGATCCGCCCGAAATTACCACAGCAATAATGGTCGATTTCTTCGGCTTTGACTTGCGGCGTAGCTGCGATCGCAAATTCAATATCTTGCTGAATTTCAGCCGAATTAAGCATTTCCAAACTTCCCAGCCGTGCTAAACCGATTCCTGGCGCACCATGACACCAAGTGTTCGTAAAACTGGGTTCTCCGTTACGGCTGACGGAGTTTCTAAAATCTGGCCAGTTACCTGCTTTTGGTGAGAAAACGCTGCGTTCGTAAGCGATCGCTTCTGCTGCTGCTTCTAGAAATACAACCTCATTGCTGACTTTATATAACCGCAATAAGGCATAAGCAATCCCCGCAGCACCGTGAGAAAATCCTGTTAGTAACTTGCCATCAACGGTTTGCCAAGTTCTGAAGCCGGAGTCGCTAGCAGTGCGGTATTGAAGTAAATGCTTTCCTCCTGCGATCGCTTGTTCTAAAATTGCTGGTTCTTTGGTTACTTCGTAGAGCGCTAACAGTCCTAAAATCGCTCCGGCTGTGCCGAAAGTAACATCAAACTTGCGATCGTCGGCAAATTTTTCTGGTGTTAATAAAGCAGCAGCTTTGGTTGCATCCTCAATTACAGCGCTATTTTCTAGAAATTGGCCAATTCGAGTTAAGCCGTAGATTATAGAACCGCATCCCACAGCACCGCCAATCCCAATTTTTTGCACCATAGCGCGACTAATTTGAGGATTTTGTAAATGCTGACGCAGAGATGCGATCGCTGCTAAAGTTAGTTTTTGAAGTTCTGAATTTCCTTGAATTTTGGCTAAAGCTGATAGAAATATGCCAATTCCACAACTGCCGTCATAGAGCCGATCGCTTACAGGTTCTAGTTGAAAGCGCTGGATCTCCATTAAGTAAACTAGAGCAATCCAACTAGCGCTACCATTGGGAGAATGAAGGGCATTGTTTTGGAGACGTTTGGCGATCGCTTCGGCTTCTCGGACTAACTCTTTTGAATCCAGTTGTGGGACTAAATCGAGCTGGAGTTCTAAACTTGGGCTTAAACTAGAACTCTCGCATTGTTTGGCAATCTGTGCGTAGAGGGAACCGCGAATTAGTCCAATTTGCCATTCTAGGTCATCTGCGCTCAATTGTTGCAATCGAGCGATCGCTAAGTCGATACTTGGTTCGGCAAAGCAGTTTTCAATGGTTTCATTAGCAGCGATCGGCAAAGCATCGCGATCGGCCCAAGCTGTAAATAAGGGAATATCCATATACTCTAGCGCTTGTTTTTCCGCTGCAATCAGCCGCCCAATTGCTCCCTCGCTATTGCGTCGCAAGCTATGAAATTTATCGTTCCAAAATCGCTCTCTGCTCAAGTAATCTAACTGAATGCTGCGATTTGCACCATCTTTCAGAGCCTCTAATTTCAGCGACATTTCTAGTATGACGCAATAAATCTTTGTTGCTCGGAAAGTGAAGCGTACTTGCTGTTCGCCCAGATTCATTAAAGGGCTATCTGCTGTCAAAAGTGCGTCGCGCTGTTCTCGGAGAAACTGGTACATTTGCCGAAACCCAGCGATGAGTTCTTCTAAATAATTGCTGGGGGAAAGTCCCACACCATTTAGATGCGGTATGTTTTTACCAGGTGGCATCGCCTCATAATCCGAACCTAGAACCATGTCATCTTTATTGACGTTCTGCCATTTCGTTACTTTGAAGAGCGTTTCTTGCTGGCTACCACTTCCCAAACCTGAAACGTCAAGGCTTTGCCCTGTGGCTACAAATAGCCATCTAGGAAGTAATCCCGTATCTAATACGGAGCTATACATTTGTTCGTAAGCGAGGGAATAGGCATCTCGATCGGCGGTGCTAACTTCCCCTCGCACGCCATGATTTAAGAGCATTTCTAAATCGATGGGGACGGGATATTCGCCACAAGCAATAATATTTTCATCAAGAAAGTCTGTGCCCTTGAGGACGTAGGCGAGGCAGAGAAACATCCCCATCCGTTGATAGTAGCGACTCGCTTGTGCTTGGTTTTGACAAGGTAGGTGTTCGATAAATTCTGCCCAGCCATAGGTTGAGCGATCGATGATTTTTTGCGGTTTAAAGGTTAAAGGAATATTTTTGTTATTTAACCAATTGAGTAACTGGCTGTAAGCTTTTTCTGTACCGAGGCTTTTGGGTTTGTAAACCAGTTGTAAGCCAGAGCTAAATAGAATTGCGATCGCGGAACGCCCTTGACGGTGGCGATCGGAAAGGTTGGGTTGAATAACTGTAACTTGACCCAGGTCTGTTTCCGGTTGGAAAGTTTGCTGAATTTCACTCCAATCTGAAGCTAATCTTTGCAGAAATTCAGTTGTTGTTTCTACCCATAAGTTTACCAGCGTCCCGGCTAGACGTGCCAATACGGAATACTCTTGGAAAAATGTTATTAATTCTCCGTTCAGCAAGTCTTCGATAAATTGCTTGTATTGTTTGTTAGTATAGGTGACAGTTAATGGCCAGGAGCTAACTAAGGCAGGTTGTTTTTGCTGTTGAAAGATTTTAAATTTCTGAAATAATGCCCGTGCTCCCAAATTTGCTAATAATTCTAGCAGGCTGCGTTCTAAGTTGGCGTGGGCGGCTGCGGTTAGCAGTGAGTAGCTATTTCCGGTGTTCGCGGTTAGTTTTTCTCTGGCGATGTAAACTGAAGACAGCCAAATTTCTTCAAAGGGTAAAGGGCGCAGGGGATTGAGAAATGCTAAGCTGTCTTTGGCGATCGCGCTTCTGGCTTGTAAGCTCTCTTCTAGGGTTTGGGCCCATGCTGGTAAGCGATCGCCCTGAAAGCGAACGTTACTAACAGCATTGCGGGCTGAGTTTAAATCTAAACCTATCTGGCTGAGGTGTTGCTGGAATTTTGCGAAATCTCCTTCAGCTACAACTTGACACCACTGTTTGATTCGGGCATTAATAATCTCTGGGTTCTCGCTAGCTAGATCGAAGGCAAAATCAGGGTTAAGGCGTTCGTCGATCGTGCTAGCTTTTTCAACAATTTTAATTAAATCTTTTTTACAAACTTGCATTTTTTCTAAGTCCTATTGCTAATGGCTAATGGCTAATTGCTAATTGCTAATTGCTAATTGCTAATCCCTCCCACTTACCTTCCCCATCCTTCCCTTCTCCCTCTCTCCCTCTCTCTTTCCCTAGTCCCTAGCCTAAGCGCGCCTAGTCCCTTCTTTTATAATTGCTAATTGCTTATCAAAAGCAGCATTTGTCAACTAAAAGCGGCTATAATTGCCAATACAACAGTTGCTAATTTGATAGAAAAGAGGAAGCAAAACTTATTCAAGTGCTTAGCTTCCTCTTCTTAGACTAGCTCCAGAAACTGCTGTCTAAATCGCATTAAGTGCGAGTTACAAAACCGCAGCCACGGCTACCAGCAATCCAGCAACCGCCACCAGCGACAGCTTCTAATTGTTCTTCAGACAATTCTTCTTCAACAGCTTCCGGAGCAGGTAGAACTAAGTACATCTTAGTAGCTGTTTCTTCTACTACTTCAATTGTCAGATCGTCTGGCACTTGAGTGTTAAACTCTTCAGAAATCACTGCTTTAGGATTTGCTTTGAGTTTTTCGCGGAAGCTGGGATCTTTAAGAGCTTTGATGGCGAGTTGTTCTTCGGCTTCTTTGCGAGTAGACATGATGTTTTTTCCTATTTTAAATGAACTCGTTTGAGTGTTGTCTTTGCGATGTTCGTTCGAGGTTTGATTCTTGCTCGAATCTTTTATCAGAATAACCAGTCCTCCCCAGTACCGTCAATATAGAAAAGTTCAGTAAAACTCAGGACTTAGAAACAAAATTTAATTATTTTGTTAAGTTTAGTCATAAAAACTCTGATAAATTCAGGTCAGGTACACTTTTGTTAGCAAAGAGCCTAAGTTTTAAACCATGAACGTCAGTCAGGCACTAGAATTGGCAGATAATTTGGTGGTGGCTAAAACGGCCAGGCACTTGAGCGACTTGCAAAGGCTTTTATTAGAGGAATTTTGGACGAGGCCAAGTTTGCGCTATGACGAAGTTGCCCAAACTCACGGCTATTCAGCTAGCTATCTCAAGCAAGATGCAGGCCCGAAACTGTGGCGATCGCTCTCAGATGCTTGTGGCGAAAAGGTAAGCAAGGCGAACTTTCGAGCAGCACTAGAGCGAAAATGGTCTACGGTGGGGGAGAAGGGGAACCTATCTTTACCAGAAAACTCAGATAGCGATCGCGCCACCATTGAGGAACAACATCACCCCGCTTTATCAGTAGCAGTTTTAGCCCCGCCCACAAGCTACGCAACTCAAGAGTTATTGAGCTCCCCGGTTGTATCGCCTGACGACAATTTGCTACCCGCACAACTCCAGAGTTATCAAGATTGGGGGATTGCGCCTGATGTTTCCACCTTTTACGATCGCTACGAGGAAATAGCTCAACTTAAACAATGGATTGTAGGCGATCGCTGTCGTTTAGTCGCGATCGTTGGTTTAGGAGGAATTGGCAAAACCTATCTCAGCGTTAAATTAGCTGAACAAATCCAAGATTGTTTTCAATACGTGATTTGGCGATCGCTGCGAAATGCTCCACCACTACAACAAATTTTAACGAGCATTCTGCAATCAATTGCTAATAGTCAAGAAATCGATTTAGCTGCAACAGTCCATGAAAAAATCTCTTGCGCCATCGATTTTTTCCGCAACCATCGTTGCTTGTTGATTTTAGATAATATCGAAACGATTCTACAGGGCGGTGTTTACACAGGTTATTATCAAGAAGGTTACGAAGACTACGGTGAATTTTTTAAGTGTTTAGGAGAGTGTCGTCACCATAGCTGCTTGCTACTAACCACTCGTGAAAAACCGAAAGAAATTTCTATAATGCAGGGGGAAACTTTACCCATTCGCTGTTTGCGACTTCAAGGTTTATCTACCTCCGCAGGTCTGCAACTATTACACCTTAAAGGTTGTTACTGGACATCAGAAAAAGAGGGGTTTGCCTTAGTTGAACAGTATTCTGGGCATCCCCTAGCCTTAAAAATTATTGCCTCAACAATTCGAGAATTATTTGAAGGTAATATTTCGGAGTTTGCTAAACATAACCTATTGGTGATTGACGAAATCCGCACCCTCTTAGAAGAACAGTTTAATCGTTTGACAGAGTTAGGAAAAGCTCTATTTTACTGGATAGCTATTAACTTGGAACCAGTCTCGGCAGACGAATTATATTCGGATATTTCTCCCCTAGTTTCCAAACCTCGGTTAGTTGAAACTTTAAAGTCTTTAGTGCAACGTTCGCTGATCGAACAAATCGGCAGTCAGTTTGTCTTGCAGCCAGTAGTTAGGGAATATGCGATCGGCTCTTTAGTCAAACAAGTTTGCGAAGAGATTGAAACGGGAAACTTTGCGATTTTAAACAGTCATGCTCTGCTCAAAGCTCAGGCAAAAGACTATATCCGACAAACCCAAATCAAGTTTATTCTCAATCCCATTCTGGACAGGTTATTAACAGCATTTAAAACTAAAGCGCGGATTGCCAATCACTTTAAACAATTGATACATGAGCTGCAAATCCAGTCACCGCAATCCCCTGGGTATGCAGCCGGAAATCTGCTGAATATCCTATGTCAAATGCAGATCGATGTCAGCGGCTATGATTTTTCTCATCTCACAGTTTGGCAAGCTTATTTGCAAGGCACAAACCTACATGATGTCAATTTTAAAGGGGCAGATTTAGCTAAATCCGTGTTTGCCAAACAGCTAACCAATGTTTTAGCACTTGCCTTTAGTCCCGACGGCACGCTATTAGCAACCGGAGACGCTAACGGAGAAATTTGCTTGTGGTTAGCAGACGACGGTACGCTGTTGAGAATTTACGAAGGACACGCAGGTTGGGTAAATTCAATTGCCTTCAGCCCAAATGGTAGCTTACTGTGCAGCGGGAGTAGCGATCGCACCGTCAAAATTTGGGATGTAGGAACCGGAAACTGCCTGAAAACCCTCTCAGGACACAATCAACGAGTACGGACGGTGGCCTTTAGTCCTGACGGTCAAACCGTAGCCAGCAGCAGCAGCGATCGCACAGTCCGATTGTGGGACATTCAAAGCGGTTGGTGTCAACAAATTTACGCAGGTCATACCAGTTACGTCTGGTCAATCAGCTTTAGTCCCGATGGCAGAACCCTCGCCAGTGGTAGCGAAGATCGTACCATCAAACTCTGGGACGTTCTCACAGGAGAATGCTTGCAGACATGGCAGGATTCTAGCAGTTGGGTTCGCACTCTCGCCTTCAGTCCTGACGGCAAAACCTTAGCCAGCGGCGGCGGCGATCGCACCGTCAAACTATGGGAAACTAACACGGGAACCCTATTAGCATCACTCCCCGGACACTCCCAACGTTTGCGTTCCGTCGCCTTTAGCCCCGATGGTAAACTACTTGCCAGTGGTAGTGGCGATCGCACCGTCAAAATCTGGGACTTAACAGCAAAGCGTTGCCTGAAAACACTACACGGCCATAGCAGTCGCCTCTGCGCCGTCATCTTTAGTCCCGATGGCAACACCCTAGTCAGCGGTGGCGAAGACCGCACCGTGAGGTTTTGGGAAGTGAGTACGGGTAACTGCAACAGCATTTGGCAAGGTTACGCCAGTTGGTTCCAATCCGTCGCCTTCAGTCCCGATGGCAAAACCCTAGCCAGCGGCAGCGAAGATGGTACAGTCAAGCTTTGGCAAATCAATCGCAACTCCTGTGGCCCTTGCAATCCCATTACCTTACTAGGCCATGCAGGTTGGGTTTGTTCAGTCGCCTTTAGTCCCGATGGCACAACCGTAGCTAGTGCCAGCAGCGACTACACGATTAAATTATGGGACGCTAGCAGCGGTACTTGCCTGAAAACCTTACTAGGAAACCCGCGCTGGATTCGGTCTATAGCATTTAGCCCCGATGGGAAAATGTTAGCTAGTGGTGGTGGTGACAATACCGTAAAATTATGGAACCTTCGTTCTGGCAACTGTTGCGCCACCTGGCGATCGCACGCAGGTTGGTTGTGGTCAGTCGCCTTTAGTCCTAATGGTGCGATCGTTGCCAGCGCCAGCGAAGACAAAACTGTAAAATTATGGTGCGTCCACACAGGAAGATGTTTAAGAACCTTTGAAGGACATAGCAGTTGGGTGCAAGCAGTCGCCTTTAGTCCCGATGGAAGACTATTAGCTAGTGGCAGTTGCGACCAAACTATTAAACTGTGGGATATCGATACAGGTCAATGCCTACAAACCTTTTGGGATCATGTGAGTTGGGTGCAAACAGTCGCCTTTAGTCCCGATGGCAAATTCTTAGCGAGTGGGAGTTGCGATCAAACCGTAAAATTTTGGGAACTTGACAGCGGCGAGTGTTGGCAAACCCTATCGGCACATACAAACTGGGTTTGGGCGATCGCATTTAGTCCCAATGGTGAAATTTTAGCCAGTGCCGGTCAAGATGAAACCATTAAATTGTGGAAAGTCAGCACCGGTGAATGCTTAGAAACTCTTAGAAGTAAAAGACTTTATGAAGGAATGTGTTTGCGGGAATCTACACATTTAACAGAAGCACAGTTAGCAACACTCAAACTTTTAGGGGCATTTGTTTAGACATTGTTAACGGTTAACTGTTAACGGTTAAAGGTTTGCGATTCGGACTAAGTTCTTTTAGGGCTAATTTCAAACGCTGATTCAGAACGATAGAAACACACATCGAATGCCAGAAAAAAATTCATCTGTCCTAAAATTAATGGAGCATTCCTGTTTTGTGTCCAAGCAAAAGCTAGTTCTACCGGAGCAAATTGCTCAACATTTGCCGTTAAAACTAAGGCCCGCGCCTCAAACCTAGCCAAATTTCCTCCTAATGGAACCGAAAGCCTTTGACGTTTCCAAACTGCTCCCAATCTTAACCCGATTTCGTAATGTAAAACATTCACACTAGAACCAGTATCTAGTAATCCTGATACCCTTAGAGATTGGTTTTGGTAAGTTAATATTATCGGTAAATAGGGCATCGTACTCAATGCACCAAGTTCTGAATTTACCTCAGTAAATCTAAATCTAACTTTATCAGCCATGAGTTGCTACTTTTTCCTCTGCAAGTGCTTGCGCCAAAACAACCGCAGCATCAAAAGAATCATACAAACCTTGACTCCCAGTTGTCCCCTGAGTCTCCAAAGGAACTAAACCTGAGTCCTTCAATAATTCAGTCATTAGAAAGTGTAGCAGCAAGAGCTTATCAGAGTGAGATAATGCTTGAATAGTAGGGATAATTTCAGTGAGAGGCATGAGTTCAAGGTTTGATAAATTGGCGTTAAATCTATCCTATCTCAATAATTTATGTTTCGGCACGCGAAAGCCTTACAACCCAGTAGTCCGAGAAATTTCTCTACCGAGAGTGACATCATAGGGATAAATATACTCGCGAACCAACCTACAAGAACCTGACCGTAAATCGTTAACAATACATAACATTAAGCCATCTGCCGAGCCATCAATTGAGCAAATAATCCCGGTTGTTCTATCAACTCCTCAAACTTACCACTTTGTACCACTTGACCAGCCTCAATCACATAAATGCAATCTGCATTACGAATAGTAGTCAAGCGATGAGCTACCACAATTCGCGTTACATCTAACTGTTCCAAACTAGCACTAACAATTGCTTGTGTCCTATTATCCAAAGCGCTAGTTGCCTCATCAAAAATCAAAATTTTTGGTTTCAGTACCAACGAACGAGCAATTAACAAACGTTGTCGCTGTCCCCCTGATAAATTAGTACCGCCTTCAGAAATCACAGTGTGCATTCCCATCGGCATATTTTCAATATCCTCTCCTAACCCGGCCATTTTTGCTGCTGTCCAAGCTTCATCCATAGTCACTAATGCACCGCCAGAAATATTTTCAAACATAGATGCACTATTAATCCGACCGTTTTGTAACACCACTCCTAACTGACGGCGAATTGCAGAAATATCTAGACCATCTAAATCTTGACCGTCATAATAAATTGTTCCATCTTCCGGCGTTTCAAATCCTAAAAGTAACCGAATAATCGTAGATTTTCCGCTACCTGACGGGCCAACAAGGGCGATAAATTCTCCAGCTTTAGCTTCAACTGTAACCTGATCGAGTGTGAGCATACCATCCGGGCGGTAGCGGAATGTCACCCGGTCTAATTTCACCCCCCCATTTAGCCTACCGGGATCTGTTTTATTCAAATCGATTTCCGGTTCTGCTTCTAAAATCGGTTTTGCCCGTTCCCACAGCACCGTTATTTCCAATATCTTAATAATCGTATTACTAAGGCTGGTAGTCCCCGTGATAAAAATCGCAAAAGCGCTATTAAATGCCAGGAATGTACCAGTAGAAAGTGTACCTTTTCCTTGTACAATCAAATTAACTGCTAAGAAATAGAGGAGCATCGAGCTTAAAATTGGTAAAACTGTATTGAATATCGCGACTATATCTTCAAGCACTTCTGTACTCAACATCAATTGAAGTTGCTCTGTGTATTTTCTCGTCCAGTAAGCAAAGGCACGGTTCTCTGCTCCTGCTACTCTAAGTTTAGAAACACCTCCAATTAATTCCACCGTTAAGCCAAAAATTTCCCCTTCTAATTCTTGCAAAGGACGCATTTTTCGCTGAGTGAGTAGTCCTGAGATCAATGTCACCATCACGCTGAGAATGCCCACTCCCACAGCTATGAAGGCTAAACTACTACTGTAAACAAATAGTAATCCCAAATTTAACAAAGAGAAGAAACTATGAAACAGAGTTCCCAAGACACTGCCGGTCAGAATTTGCCGAATTTGGGTAATAGCTGAAACTCGTGATTGCAAGTCCCCGGTTGAATATTGGCGGAAAAAAGAAACTCGTAGTTTCAGTAACCGATCCCAAAAAGCGGTTTGCAAAGCTGAATTAGAAAGACTTTGAGTTCTTAAAGTGACAAATCCTTCAGCTAATTCAAATATAGTTTTGCCAAAACTGGTTGCTAGCAAAGCCAGTCCAATTTGCCATAGTAGCCCGCGATCGGCATCAGGAATTGCATTATCAACTAGAATTGCAGTAGCTTGGGGAATAACCATTCCTAACAGAGTGGCAATTACTCCAGCAAGAATGAGAATTGCGATATCTCGTTGCAGACCCTTGGTGGCAAACTTGATAATTTCTAAAGAGTTAAGAGTTTGTTCTGGAAAGGGTCGATAGAAAGTATAGGCAACCGGATCTAGTTCCTCAAGAATTTCTGAGGTTAAAGGTAGACGTTGCTGTTGAGTTGGATCGAAAACCTCATATTTGCCTCCTGGTACCGGCAACAAGGCAACTGGTCGTTTATCAGCCTCCATATAGCCTAAAATAGCCCCACAGTCTTGCCGCCACCAGCGATCTTCAAGTAGCACTCGCCGATAACGAATTCGGGAAGAACGAGCAATTGCTTCTAAGGGGTTTTTTAGTCGCTCTAAATTTTCTGAACGGGCGGGAGGACGAATTTCTATGCCCATAGCTCGACCAACTGCCCCAGCAGCGATTAATAAGGGGGTTCCTTCCTGAAAAAATTCTACTGTTTTGGGTTTGAGAATTGATACTAACTTAGTAATTGCACCTTGGGTACTTTGTTGGTTGAGGCGTTGACGCTCTTGAAATAGGGCAAATTTAGCATTAATTTCTTGGTTCTCTAGTTGCTCTAAGTGGTAAAGAAAGTCACTGTGGAGTTGATGGAGAAAAGGAGCAATCTGGACTCGATCTTTGAGCGTGTCGTTCGGCTTGAAGGGGATATTAGTGCCTGCAAATACAGAGGTAAGGTGAGTATTCCATGTATCTAGGAGCTGTCGGCAGGCTTCTCGCTTGTCATCAACTTCAGACTCTGCAAGTTGAACGATCTCAGTCATGCTTGACTCGATTAATGTCGCTTCTTCAACGGCAACTGCTATAATTTGATAGGGCGTTTCCCCAGCTTTTACCACTCCAAATAGGGCATTACCAGCACAGACACTAAATAAGTAGCGACGGGCTCCTGTGGGAACTTTATCAACAACTGTTACAGCAAATATCGCTAGGGTTCCCGACTGAATTAGCCAGACGATATTAGAATTATCTAAAACCAGAGGGTCATTTCCTTTGACAACTTTTTGTGAGGCTTGAGCTGTTGTTAGATCGTTGTTGATTCCCATCTTCTTGTCTATCCAATTTTAGGAATGCTGTCTCAATGTTAGTCTATTGGCTATCATCCTACCCTCATTAGGGTCAAGTTTAGATAAAGAGTTTAACAAAACTTTTATTTCTAAGTAATTCAGGAACTATCATATTTTAAATCAAAAGTCAAGAGTAGATTTAAAATCAAAGTCCACTAGAAGCTGAGCTATTGGTGATGGACTACTGTACCGATCGCTTTTCTAGAGCTAATGACACCTGAAAATTACAAAACTGTAATCAAACTTCGGGTCAAGTTGTAATCTAGGGATTGCTTAATCAAGCTATTCTAAGTTGCAGTCATAGGAGCGCGTAGAGTATGGATAGCAAGAGCGAAAAAGCCTTAGAACTGGCAAAAAGCGAAGTAGATACCACCTTCACTCAAGAGCAAGTTGCAGAAATGCTGGTAGTAGCGATCGCGCGGAACCCAATAGTATTTGAAGAGGGAGAATTCAGTGAAGATGAACTAGAAGCCGTCGCTTAAACATTCTTCCTTCTCTCCTAGATAACTAAATTTTTCTTCCTTCTTCCTTCTTCCTTCTTCTTAAGACTGCGTAAGTCCTATATGTTATACTCACTGGCAAATTGATTTTTAGCAATTGCAAATCTTGGGAAAATGTCTCTATCCCTTCGCACCGACATCCTCACCCGTTATGGCGCAACTCCCTTAGAAATAGAGGAATTACTCGCCTACAATCACAATGTGTTCGCACCACTTGAATTTGACTCTTTGCCTACCTTTCCCCTCCTACCTGAATCCTATCTGACAGCGTGGGAAATTTACCTAACTGAAGCAGAGGAGAAGGGGGTATTTACCACTTTGCGATCGAAACTCGTACAGTTACAATTCCCCATACTCGCTGGCATCAGTGAAATAGAAAATTATCGGTTAGCAACTCGGAAGGGTTATCCCACAGTGGCAATGGCGGAAGCAACAGGGTTAGTCTTACAACAGCCAGAAACATTAAAGTTGATTCTCCATGAAAGTTTGGCGGGCAAAATTCCGATTTTAATTGCGGGATGCCGCGAAGATTTTGTCAGCTTGGTGCAAGCACTTATCCATCGCAATGAACCTCAATCTATTCCTAACTCAATGGGTGCTGTGATGGTGGCAGGATACAATAATTGGGAGCGCATCCGTAGCTATCGAATTGAGTGGGAATCTCAACAAATGGAAATGATAACAGAGGCAGCATGGCAAGCTGAGTTCAAGCAGTTAATTCCCCAAAAAGATCGCTATCAAGATCGGTTTATTATTTTGAGTCCAGGGGGTTATAGTGGATTGGCAGCCTCAGATATGGGAATGAGTGAATCAGAGTGGTTGCCGATCTCTGTTAAGATTCGTTTAGAACATGAATGTACTCATTATTTTACGCGCCGACTTTTAGGCTCAATGCGGAACAATTTGATGGATGAGTTAATTGCAGATTATCGAGGTATTATTGCTGCTAATAATGGTAAATATCGGGCTGATTGGTTTTTGCAGTTTTTAGGATTAGAAGCTTATCCAGAATATCGACAAGGTGGCCGGATGGAAAACTATCGCGGTGAACCACCTTTGTCTGCGGGCGCTTTTCAAGTATTGCACGCTTTAGTCAAAGATGCGGCCGAGAATTTAGAACATTTCCACACAAATCATCTTGAGGATTTATCAAGTGTTGTCAATCAAGGGAAGTTTCTAATCGCATTAACTCGTTTAACCTTGGAAGAATTAGCAAATACAGAAAGCACGGTTTTATCTGAATTGGTAATTGGTAATTGGTAATTGGTAATTGGTAATTGGTAATTGCTAATTGCTAATTGCTAATTGCTAATTGCTAACTTCCCCATCTTCCCTATCTTCCCCATCCTCCCCATCTCCCCCATCTCCCCCATCTCCCCCATCCTCCCCATCTCCCCCATCTCCCC
>NZ_JAQMUA010000343.1:0-7836 GCF_028330895.1 Kamptonema animale CS-326
GTGTAGGTGATGACTTAATTAGTGGTAACGAACAAGATGATATTCTCGGAGGATGTGAAGGAAACGACACCATTTACGGAGGTGAAGATAATGATACTATCACTGGTGGTAAAGGTAACGATATCCTTTATGGAGACGTAGGAAATGATAGCTTGATTGGCGGTAGCAATAACGATGTTTTTGTCTTAAAAACTGGTCATGGCTTTGATATTATCGGTGATTTCACCATCGGTCAAGACTCGATTGGATTAAGCGGAGGTTTGAGCTTTGGTCAGTTAGAATTTACTGAGAATAATCAGGGAACAATCATCAAAAATCTGTTGACTGGGGAGCAGTTAGCTATTACGATCGGTGTGAGTAAGAATGTGCTTACATCGGCGAGTTTTCTGCTGGTTTAGGAGAGAAATATTGCAATGCTTACAGGATTGGTTAGCATTGCGGTAAGCTATTAAACCTCCGAAACCGCAAGTAGGCGCAAAATTTTATCAACATCGCCTAACTCTCCCACAATCCGGCGCACCGGGCGCGGCCACACTTTAATCAAAGTAGGCGTAGCAGAAATTTGATCCGCTTCTGCTTGATCTGGATGCTTAAAAACATCAATCACCTTCAAAGTGTAGGGTTGACCAAGAGTTTGATCTAAAACCTGGTGTAAAGTCTTAAGAGTGCGCTCAGTAGCGGCGTTATTACCAGAGACAAACAAGCGCAAGACATATCCTTGAGTTTCCAATGGTGCGGTAGATTCTGCATTTGCATAAAGCGATCGCGCAACTCCCCCACTCCGCCGCCGCAGCGCCAGCAAGCTTCCTACCTCACTCTCCGGCACAGATTCACCACTCGGAAACTGTACAATTAACTCATGATTTTCCCAAAGTTCAGGAAATTGGTTGTAATAAGTAGCAATCACCATCGGATTGCACAGTTCCTCAACGCGGACGTGCCAAACTAAATCTTCAGTCTCAAACACCGCATTCAGTAAAGTTTGATGTCGCACAACTGGGGGATAAGCTTCAGCCGAAATTCGCATCTGCTGAGTCTGGGGATCGAGCCATCGGTCAATAGTTGCTGTGTAACAAGGGACGAGAAAATGGGGAGGTTCTGACAAACCCAGCATTTCTTGTAGAGCTGCACATAAATGCAAATGCCATCGACTTTTTTTGCTGGGGTCTATACAGTAGATTAAATCTCCCCCTGGCGTGAAAAGTGCAATGCCTTTAAAAAGTTGTGGTAAGGGCTGGCGGTCAGAATTCAAAGAAAAATACCAAGAAAATTGTTAACAGTTAACGGTTAACTGTTAACAGTTAACATCTTTATTTGCGATTAAACTCGACCTCGGAGCATTTGAGCCATTTCGTTCGGAGATGGCGACTGCTCGATACAAATCTCTTCAGTGATGCGACCTTCTTGATAGAGCCCATATAGAGACTTGTTCATTGTTGTCATCCCCTCATAAGTATCCTTGATCATGATTTGGTTAATTTCCTCATTCTGCCCCTTGAGAATGTATTCCTTAACCACGTCAGTATTGATCAGAATGTCGTGGAAAGCAGCCCGCTTACCATCTGTAGTTTTACATAGTAATTGAGCAATGACTGCCACCAAGGACTCAGCGATTGAAACCCGCATAGCGGGCTGTTCTTCAGAGGAGAACATATCCAGAATCCGAGTCAGGGTTTTGATGGCGCTGTTCGTGTGCAGCGTCCCTGCTACTAAGTGACCCGTTTGGGCGGCTTTAAGAGCGATTTCCACCGTCTCTCTGTCCCGAATTTCTCCCACTAGCATCATGTCCGGGTCTTGCCGCAGAGCTCCTTTGAGAGCGTTAACAAACTTGAGGGTATGTCGGCCGACTTCCCGGTGCTTGATCAAAGATTTACGACTTGTGTGTACGAATTCTACGGGGTCTTCAATCGTGATGATGTGATGGGATTTGTTCTTATTGATATAGTCAATCATGGCGGCCATTGTGGTGGATTTCCCAGAACCTGTTGGCCCCGTCACCAAAATTAAGCCTTTGTGGTAGCCGCATACTTTCCTAAAGACCTCTGGTAGCCTCAATTGCTCCATTGTCAAAATTTCGGCGGGAATTAGACGTAATACCATTGCTGGGCCGGCTAAGGAGTCAAAAGCGCTGATCCGAATGCGAGTAAAGCCAAAGTCAAAAGCGCCGTCAAAGTCTAAGTTTTTTTGGAAGTAGGCAATTTCTTCATCGCTCATGCACTCCCGCAGCCAACTCATAAAAGTATCTAAATCGGTTACGGGATAACCGGCATCGGTAATGTCGCCACGTTTGCGGAACCGGGGAAGTTCATTTACTCCCAAGTGAAGGTCAGAAATGCTCTCCTCTTTGGCTCGCATCACCATCTCCTTCAAGGTGACGTTACCAGCGGCGAGGCCCGGGCCTGTGGAACTTGGGGGTGCGGCTGCTGGTGGTGGAGCGGCTGGTGGTGCTGGAGGTGGCGGTGGTGCTGCTGCTTTGGGTACGCCAGGTACTGGAGGTCTTCCTCCTGGGGGTGGTGGTGGGGGAGCGCCGGGAACGGGAGGACGGGGTGCTGGCGGACGCTGTGATTGTGTCATAAGTGCGCTACCTTGTTTAGGGGAAAGGTTGTTTGGACAAAGGATTTATCCAGGTTGGGCAAGGGTCAATTAGGCTGCTGTGCGCTTTACTGAACAGCTTAGCTATTCAGACGGATATATTTCAAGGGGATTTGACACCCAGACCGGGCAATCAAATATTCTTTCTTTAGCAGGATGGCAGTAAAGTTTTTCTACATCCTAAGATAGATCTTACTAAGATTGATAAAAAAGTAGCGATTATCAAGTTTTTGTAAATTTATTCCCCAAAATTTTTCCTTGAGGATTCCTGAGTGGTTTAGATGGGGGAGTGTCAAAATTGTTAAAGTTTTGCTAAAAGCTGGGATTTACAGAATCTTTATCGTTAAAATGACTCCTCTGTAGCAGGCGTTAGTTCTGTAGGGAAATATCATGAATTCGGTAGATTTGGCATTTTCTTCGGCGCTTGAACAGGCGCGGTCGATCCGCAGTAGTGAGGTGTCGCCCCTGGAGCTCGCTGAGCTTTATTTGGAACGGATCGGGCGATTGGATGCCCAAGTGGGCAGTTATGTGACTGTGATGACGGAGGAGGCGATCGCACTTGCTAAATCTCAAACTGAGCAGTTAGCAAGAACTAGCGATCGCGAAAATTTGCCGCCTTTTTTCGGTGTGCCGATTTCGATTAAAGATCTCACTCCTGTTGCGGGCGTGCGCTGTACCTACGGAGTGCCAGCTTTGCTGTCTAACATTGCTACCTACGATGATGGTGTAGTCGCCAAGATTAAAGCTGCTGGATTCAATATTCTGGGCAAAACTGCAACGGCTCAGGTGGGTTCTTTGCCATATACGGAACCGGAAGGTTTTCCACCGACACGCAACCCCTGGAATTTGGATTATACGCCTGGGGGATCGAGCGGAGGGGCGGCGGCGGCTGTGGCGGCGGGGTTGTGCGCGATCGCTCAAGGTTCTGACGGTGGTGGCTCAATTCGCGGCCCGGCTTTCTGTTGCGGTTTGGTAGGTATTAAGCCCACGCGAGGGCGAGTTTCTCATGCGCCTGTTGGTGATTATCAAAGTGGTATTTCTACAAATGGCCCCTTAGCTCGTACAGTCAGAGATGCGGCTGCACTTTTGGATGTAATGTCTGGTTATATTACAGGCGATCCTTACTGGTTGCCCAACCCAGAATCGTCATTTTTAGAGGCTGCTGACCACAAATTAGGTAACTTGCGAGTTGCTTTTTCCACAACAATTGCTCCTCTGGGGGAAGTCTCATCATCGTGTCAGCAGGCAGTGATAGATACAGTAAATTTACTATCAGAATTCGGTCATAATATTGAACCTGGTTGTCCTGATTTCGCTGGTTTAATTGAGCCATTTAGTGTAATTTGGCAGTCGGGCGTAGCAGCTAGTGGTATTCCCGCCCCGGCACTAGAACCGATGAATCGCTGGCTATTAGATCGAACTCGTTCTGCGGGAGAATATCTGGGAGCTGTGTCTCAAATGCAAGTTATTGCCCGCCGGATTGTCGGTTTTTTTGATAACTTTGACGTGCTAGTATTGCCGACTTATATGTACCCACAAATTCGAGTTGGCGAGTGGGCAAATTTGACTCCAGAGGAAACTTTGCAGAAAATTATTCACTGGATTGCTCCTTGTCCCCCTTTTAATGCTAGCGGCCAACCTGCGATCGCGCTTCCTACTGGTTTAGATACTAATGGTTTACCCTTGGGAATTCAAATTATTGGTAAACCGGGGGCCGAGGCTACTTTGATTGCTTTAGCGGCTCAGATTGAAGCGGCGAAACCTTTTCCGATTTTGGATTTTTAGACGAAGGAAGAAGGAAATGTCTGGTCTTAGGTAATTAGTGTGCTAATTTAATTCAAGAAATGTAATAAACCAATCATTATCATGGGTAAAATATCCGCTTCCTCCAAGAAATTAGAATTAATACAAGCATTTCGAGGAATAGCCTCTATTTTTGTAGTTCTCTTCCATACTCGATTTCAATCTTATTCAACTCCAATCACAGATTGGATCAGACCTTTATTTGGAGCCACCTATTCAGGGGTTGATTTTTTCTTTGTTTTGAGCGGCTTTATAATTAGTTACGTTCACTATTCTGAAATTGGTGATTTTAGTAAATTTAAACCTTTTATTATTAAACGATTCATCCGCGTTTACCCATTTTACTGGATCTTGACTATATTAGTAATACTTGTTTACTCGATCGTTCAAAAATTAGGAGGAATGACTCAACCTATGGGAATTGATGTATTGATTAAGTCTTTCTTATTATTTCCACAACTAAAGCCAGCGATAATTTTTGTGTCTTGGACTCTTTGCTATGAAGTTTTCTTTTATATTTTATTTAGTTTATTATTTGTAGTTAAGACTAAAGTCTATTTTAAAATGTTGGTAGCTTGGATGGTCTTAATTTTAATTAATTATGGCTTGAAATTGAACGGAATTGAATTAAAAAATGACTATTTTTTAATTGATTTCTTGTTTAATCATCACCTCATAGAATTTGTATTAGGATGTTGGAGTGGCTACTTAATTCTGCAATCTCATGATTTTGTGAAGCGATATTTTCGACTTATTCTTCTAGCTGGTTGCCTGAGCTTTACCTTATTTATAATTTTAGAGGGGTATGGGTTTATTCCTGAACTTTCTAATAGTCCTCACAGAATATTAGCTTATGGCTTGCCGTCGTTTATGATTGTAACTGGGGCAGCAGCTCTAGATACTTATCAACCTATTATAATTCCTAAAATTTTTTCTTATTTAGGGGAATCATCCTATTCAATTTATCTCATTCATTTTTATATTCAATATATAATCATAAGGATACTAAAATTGATTAACCTTAATGAATATGCGATTAGTAATACTTTAAATATTGTGATATTTTTCGTGGTCATTCCAACAATAGTGGGGTGTATATTACACACTTTCGTAGAAAAAAAGTTGCTGGCGTTTACTAGGCAAAAGCTATTGACAAGATAGCGATATTTCAAAAAAAATCAACGACACAGGACTTACGCAACTGTCACATTTCAATCAAAATAGTAGGGTGCGTCAGATACCTGGTTCGACGAATAAATAAGGGTTTCTGGTTCTGACGCACCTACTAATTGTGTCAGTTGCGTAAGTCCTACGACAATCAGAGTAAAATTAAAAAAAGCGATCGCACTTTGGGTTTCTTCTTCTCTCCGAGATTTATTCGCTTCACGGAAGTTTACCCGATATGGAAAACTTTTGGCAGTATGATGATATATCTCTATATATAGTCAGACCGAGTTAAAGATGATGATGCGACCAAAATTCAAATTGCTGTCGTTATTAGTAGGTATAGCCAGCGTGGTAGCGCCTGCGATCGCAACCCCTGTACAAGCTGCTGAAACTCTTGTCATTCGCAAAGGAATTTTCGAGTCGTCAATCGCTGTTGCTGACTTGCGATCGCTTGTGGAAACGGGAAAACTCCCAGAAAGTCTGCAAAACTATGCTGCGTTGCTCTCATCTCAACAGCGCAGCCAAATCTACGGTGCTCTGAAAACGAAAATTCAACTCAACGTCGTCACCGTTAGCAACCTACTAAATACCCAAATTGGCACCGGTATCCTCGCGGATCTCGCTACTGTCACGCCTCGGCGCGATGGTGCGGGGGTGCAAGCGCTACGAGCCGCGATGGTACTGGGATCGACAGCGCCAGAGGGTTTGTCTGTACTCAGCTTTATCGAAGCTTATCCGGGCCAGCGGATGATCGTTGATTTAGATCGCGCCTTTGCAGTTATGCAAAACTTAAATGCAGGTTTTTGGCAAACACAGCGGTTCATGGCTGCGATCGCACCTCAATTAGCGGCCACCAACCCCAACATCAAACTACCCTTCGATCCCACCCAAGCTGGCCCTAACTCTGTAAAGGTACTTAAATTAGACTTATTTGATAGTCAGCGCAACCGCCGCATTCCCCTCGATGTCTACTCGTCAGCGGCGACAACTGCTGACAAACCTGTGATTGTATTTTCTCACGGCTTGGGTTCCATCCGCACTGACTTGCAGTATTTAGCAGAGCATTTAGCCTCTTACGGCTATGCAGTCGCGGCCTTAGAACACCCCGGTAGCAATGCCGATCATACTAACGCTGCGATCGCAGGTAAAGGATTAATTTTAGAAGCACAAGAATTTATAGATCGACCCAAAGATATCAGCTTTGTCCTCGATGAACTCGCCAAACTCAATCAAAGTGATGGTTCCCTGCGAGGAAAATTAGCCACAGACAATGCAATGATCGTTGGTTATTCCTTCGGCGGAGCGACTGCATTATCAGTTGCAGGCGCAGAAATGCAACTGACAAGGCTCAAACAACGCTGTCAGAGCAAATTAATTACATTCAGCTTAGGAGAAGGCATTCAGTGCGCGGCGGCCGCACTTCCACAAGATAGCTATCAACTACGCGATCCTCGGATTAAAAGAGCGATCGCGATGAATCCTACCACATCTTTACTATTTGGCGAAACAGGATTGAGTGCGATCGCAGTTCCCACCCTCGTAGTCGCCGCCTCCGCCGACAAAACCACCCCCGCCTTAATCGAACAAATCGCAGGATTTTCCAAAATTCCCTCACCCAAATGGCTAGTCGGCTTTGTTGGTGGCACGCACTTAAGCGTCAAAGACCCCAGCGCGACTTTAGATCAAGCAGATAAACCGAGTACAGCGGTGACAGGGGATGAAGTCGTGGGCGTTCGCGCTGTTAGCGTTCGCAACTACATCAAAGCTATTACTTTGGCAATGGCCGCTCAACTCACTCCCGATGCTGAGAAATATGCAGTATTTCTAACACCAGAATATGCACAATTTGCCTCTACATCTGCAATTCCAGTGCGGTTAGTGACGGAGATTCCTGCTGAAGCTGAGGCGATCGTACAAACTTTTATCAAGCAGGAGCAATAGACATCTGAGAAAATTAATGAGGGGTGCTCTTTTCTGCTTGCTAAAGACGCGATCGCCCCTTGTCTCTACATTTTTTCTAGAGATGTCTATTGGTGACTAAGTGGATGGGAATGAACAATTTAATTGAGTTAAGGAAGCAGTCTCGCATTAGTTTTTGCAAATTGATACTAAATCTTTGCTTGATATTGCTTTAGGCTCTTTCGGCATCCTGTGGTAAAATGTATCAGATACTACATTTTACTAGGTTGCGAGCAATGGATCTTCACTTAGATATTTTATTAAATTTACCGAATGTAAGTGTTTTTACTTGTTATGATCGAGAAGGATTCAAGA
>NZ_JAQMUA010000004.1:0-2791 GCF_028330895.1 Kamptonema animale CS-326
ATCTAGGAGAGAAGAAAGAAGGAAGAAGGAAGAAAAATTTAGTTATCTAGGAGAGAAGGAAGAAGGAAGAATGAGAGGGGGAAAGAGAGAGACTAGGAGACTAGGAACAATTTCCCCCAATTACCAATTACCAATTACCAATTACCAATTACCAATTACCAATTACCAATTACCAATTACCAATTACCAGTTAACCCTTAACATTTCTACGAACTTTGAATTTCCTCAATAATCCAATCAAAAGTTTCAAGAACCTGCTTAAGAGCCGATTCATCCTGCAAGGTAGATAAAGGCAAACTAGGCGAACGTCTCTCGCCAGGATCTATCGGTAGCGACAGACCAATAGAACTAAGTTTAGACCGCAATTCTAACCATTTATCTCCCTGATTAAAGGGCCACTGGGAACCATAATTACTAGAAGAAATCTCCAGCCTTCCAGAAATATCAACAGTAAACAACTGATAAGGTTTTCTTCCCCTTTGATTAAGCTGAGCCGCAAAGCCTCCATAAGTGTCACCTGTACCCCAATGCACTTCAACTTCAGGCTCTTGACTTTGTACCCAGTCGTGGATAGAGCTAGCCATTTCCGCCTCATCCTCACCTCGCCTAGCTTTCAATTCCTCAAAGAAAGAAGCCTCATCCCAACGCCTTCTTTCACGAGTCGCACTTGATTTTTTCTGCTGTGCTTCCGCCGTCTGGCCAATCACTCTAGGAACCAAGGTTTTTAAACCATCTTGGCTAACATATTGCTTAATTTCTAAAGCTAAAACCTCTACCGGGTCCATCTGTTCATTTAGAAATTCTACCACTCGCCGCATTTCTGCGGAAATCTCTTCTGCCACAAAAACCAAACGCAATTTACCAGCTTGCAAATTAGTTTTTACCTTCTGCCAAAACCGATCCTCATTAGTATCAGCACCCAAAAATTCCTCAAAAATTTGTTCGGGATCGCGATTTTGTTCCCGGCAATTAGTTTCAAATAAACCAATAATTGACTCAATTGGCCAATAAACTACAGCATTAGCAGCATAATCAAGCATTTGACCAGTTATTTTTTGCCGAGCATCCGCACTGCGAGCACGCTTAACTTCTACCAAAGTAGGAATTGCATCTTGGTCAAGAAACAAATGATCCAACGACCAACGACCAGCAGTCTCCTCTTCACTTAACAGTGCCACTTCCCGTGAAATTAACAGCCATCGCCTTGGTGTCGCTCTATCTATTTGATCGCCTGCTATTAGGTTAGGATAAGTTTCTAGCAATTCTTGAAGCTGATCTTCGGAATCATAGGGTTGTTCTGTCATTTCCACCAGCCGGTCGTCGTCCTGAATTAGATAAATGCCGCCGCCCATTAAAGTACCCCTAATTGATATTAGATGTTAGATATTAGATGTTAGATTGCGAACAAAATAAATAAGCAATTTCAGCTTATTTATTCTGATGTTCCGAGTGTTGCGGTACTGCTGTTGACGGCTAAATTTTGCCCGCAAATACTTGTACTGCTGGCCCAGTCATATAAAGCCTTTGGTCGGTTTGTGACCATTCAATTTGCAAAATACCGCCAGGGAGTTCAACCGCAGCTATGCGATCGCACTTTCCAGCTAACACTCCAGCTACCACAGAAGCACAAGCACCAGTCCCACAAGCAAGCGTAACACCAGCGCCTCTTTCCCACACCCGCATTTTCACGTAGTCTCGACGTATAATTTGGATAAATTCTGTATTTGTCCGCTGGGGGAAAACCGCGTGATGCTCAAATAGCGGCCCAATAGTTTCTAAAGCAATTGCTGAAACGTCCTCTACAAAGGTAATACAGTGTGGATTTCCCATACTGACACAGGTAACTAACCAAGACTGTCCGGCTACTTCTAGGGGTAACTCTACAACTTTGCGATCGGGAGATTCTAAAGTTGTGGGAATTTCCGCAGCTAAAAGTCGAGGTATTCCCATATCAACTTTTACCTGACCATCAGCTAGCAATTCTGGGGTCATAACACCAGCAAGAGTATCAATACGATACTGAGTTTTAGCATTGACACCTTCTAAATCAGCGATAAACTTAGCTAAACAGCGAATACCATTACCGCACATTTCCGCTTCCGAACCATCGGAGTTGTAAATCCGCATAGTATAGTCCGTACCATTTTGCCCTGGAAGAGCAAAGATTACGCCATCTCCACCAATCCCAAAGTGGCGATCGCACAACTCCTCTGCTTGCTGTAGGGTTAAAATTGGTTCTGACTGATGACGGTTGTCAATCAGAATAAAATCATTACCTAGTCCGTGATACTTAGTAAACTCAATTGCCATTTCAACGATTAGCTCCTAATTAACTTGATAAACTTCTATAGGACTTACGCACCGTAACGCAAATATAAAGGTCTGAGATTGCTTCAGGCTGGCTGCGGACTTGCTTCGTACCTGGCAACTGCGATCGAGCTTGACTCGCGATCGCGGAAGATTGTACAGAGTGTGTAAGTCCTCTTCCAATATCTTGACCGCTGACTCCACTCCTTACTCATTACCCATTACCTATTACCTATTCACGATTATGTCTGAATTCGAGACGGGATTGCCCAGCATTCGCCAAGTTCAAACCTACATCAAAGACAAACAAGAAGTAGAACTCAAACTCGTCACTAATGACCTTTTAGCTGGAAAAATTTTCTGGCAAGACCCCCATTGCATTTGCCTGCTAGACGAAGAAAATATACAGACTACGATCTGGCGACAAGCCATTGTCTATCTCAAACCTAAAAGCTGAGGAGAGGGGAGAGGGGGAGCAGGGGAG
>NZ_JAQMUA010000344.1:0-7316 GCF_028330895.1 Kamptonema animale CS-326
CCATCTCCCTCATCTCCCTTATCTCTCCCATCTCCCCCATCTTCCCCATCTCCCCAAATCTCCTGATAGAGACGGTTTAAGATATCTTGCTCTGCGACTTCCAGTAAACAGCACTTGTAAGGGTTGACTGGGTGTTGGAATAGGGCCCGTGTGAGCTGCACCCGCGTATCCCGAATCAGTTCAGATTGATGGGGGTATTGCTGCATTAATTGATTCCAGTCCCCCGCTTCCAGACAAACCGTCAGGCGATCGCGAGTCCACGTTTCTAAGTCGTCAGCACCGTCAATCACTGTCGGGATACCGTTTGGCAATCGCTTCTCGGCTCTTAAACGGTCTTCTAGCCAAGATTTGGGTTCTATCAAGAGTAACCCTTCAAAGTCGGGAGGACAGGGGTAGGTATGAATCGGCTTCTTGGTTTGAAGCCATTGTTGTAACCGGGGAATTTCCACCCTCAACAAGTGTTGTTGTAGGGATGCGGATGCTACCAAAACAGCAGGTTTTGGCCACATCAACAGGGGCATCAAATAGCTGACTCGATACCGCTGATAGCGATCGCTTGGAGAGAAGCCTGTCTGGATCAGAGCGCTGCGTCCCAGTCGCAATGCTCGCGCTACTAGCCGTCCCATCGTCAAATGATGCGGCCAGCGAGGCTCGGAGTGCGATCGCAGGAAATATAAGAGCGAATTATGGACTTCTACCTCATTCATAAAATTAAAAATTAAAAATTTACTAACATTCTCTTATTTTTAGGACTTACGCAAAACTATCCGTAACGCCGCCTTCTGGGCGGTAAGAATATCGCCCAGAGGGCGGCGTTACATAAGTTATTAAAGTTCTTTATTAATTAAGATAATAAAAACTCTCTATGAAATCACTAAATTTATTACCGCTGGGCAAAGTGTATTTATTAGCATGAGCCGTGAGGAATCTTTTACCAAAATTTTGGTTGAACTGCACTGTCAAAGTTTGTTCGCTAGAATTTTTCAAAATAGTCTGAGTAGGAGATTGAAAAAATTTAATCTTTGATTCGCCATTCAGTGCTGGCATAATTTTTTTCAACTCGCTTACCTTATTAATCCCTTCATTCATTGCCGTACATAACTGTACTATCCGTTTTTTATCTATATTTTGTAATTGCAGATTTCTTGCTAAGAAAATCACATTCTTTTGAGTTAAGACAGCATCATAAAACGGCAGAATTGCAATGCAACCAACTGGCAATAAATGCTCATCGCTATCTATTATAAATGTTAGAGTAGTTTTGCGGTAGCCAACTTCAATACTGGGAGGACGGGAGATCACTGCATAATGCTCAGCTATTTCCTGATAAAGACCTGCTAAAACGCGATTAGCCTCGTGTTCTAAAGCGGAATCGACAATAATTTTAACCGTAGGTGGCTTGTGGGTAAAAAACTTTTTTGATTCTTCTGGCGATCCAAAACGGTAAACCTGACTGTTATCTCCGTTAGAACTAAGATCGACCCACTCGCAAGTAACTTCTTCTGCTTTAATACCAAACCGGGGGACATCGTAAAGTTTCGCCCCGCTTAAAGTCGATCCTGACAAGTCAGCACCAACCCAATCCGCGCCGTTCAAATTCGCTAAAGTTAAATCGGCGTGAACCAAACTAGCATTAGTTAAATTAGCATTGCTAAGATTAGCTCCGTAGAGATTTGCCCCGCTTAATTTTGCTTCATTGAGATCGGCTCCGCGCAGATTTGCTCCACTAAGATCGGCCCAGCGGAGATTAGCTCCGCTCAAATTTGCTCCGCTTAAATTTACCTGACATAAGTTTGCTTGTCTGAGGTCTGTACCACTAAAATCGGCCCCATTTAAATCAGCCTTAGAGAGGTCAGCTCCATGCAAGTTTGCTAATTCAAAGTTAGCTGCTGTTCCTGATGCTCCTCTCAGATTTGCGCCGCTGAGATTTGCTTCGCTGAAGTTAACTTCTGTGAGTTTTGCCTCTCTTAAATCGGCTCCTGTGAGGTTAGCTTTGCTAAAGTTAGCTTTACTTAGTTCGGCTCGAATTAACTCTCCTCTAATCAGTGCTGCTCCCATTAATTGTGCTTCGCTTAAGTCGGCTCGGACTAAGTTGGCGACGTTGAGGGTAGCTCCTTGTAAGATTGCTCGCACGAGATGGGAACTGCTGAGTCTCGCAACATTAAGATTAGCGTTACTGAGATTAACTTCGTTCAAGTTTGCGCCGCTAAGATTAGTGACAAATAAACTGGCTTCACTCAAATTTGCTTGGCTGAGGTTGATTCGGCTCAAATTAGCTTCATTGAGGTTGATTCCGGTAAAATTTCTTTCTCCTTCTGTATATTTCTTGACAAGTTCGTATCTTTTCAGGAGTTCCTCAGCTTCCATTATGTCTACCTTTTACGCTGTATTTACTAATTTTAGATTGGGATCTTTTACAACTGGCAAGAGGTCAATCGCGTTCTTTAATTGCTGAAACCATTGGTTCGATTGCATTCGCTTTCCCTTGTTAATTCTAATTTTTGCTATCAATTGCTAAGTAGGGCAATCTCAAAGCTAACTACTCATTAAACTGATGAAAACTTTTGATAAAATCAACTACCATGTTAATCGGAGGCATGGTAAACTTTTGAGCTTTAATTGAAGGGGTAGTAGAGTTCTTGCTCAAACCCGGTAAAACCATTAAATGCCTGCCAAAATCTGGATGGTGGTAGATGGTCAAACTCTGAGCGCTAGAATTTGTAAGTACCGTCTGAGTAGGAGCTTTAAAAAAGCTGGATACTGCTTCATTTTCTTGGAGAATTGGCTGAATTTTGAGTTCTCCCATTTTTCTAATGGTTTGAGTTAGGGATACGCTCAATTGCGCTACCCGATTTGAGACTCTGACTCCCAGGTTGTTGCTATTTTGGGGTTGGAGCATCCTGAGTATCGTAATGATATTTTTCTGAGTGGAGGCTGCATCGTTAAAGGGAAGTATGCCAACGTAACCAGTAGAAAATAATTGTTCGTCATTTTCTATACTAAACGATAAAATCGTTCGGCGGGGGTTTACTTCTATACTCGGTGGATGGCTCAAACCTGCGTATTGCTGCGCGATTTGACGGTAAGTAGCGGCTAGGGCAAAGTTAGCATCGGGTTCTAAGGGTCTATCAATGATAATCTGAACGGTAGGCGGTGTGGCATTAAAAAATTTGTGAGATTCTTCGGGGGTGAATCGTTGGACTTGGCTGCGATCGCCATTAGGACTGAGGTCAACCCAATCGCAGGTAATGTCGTCTGCTTTTAGGCCAAATCTGGATACGCCATAAAGTTTTGCTCCCGTTAAAGCCGCTCCTGTTAAGTCGGCTCCTACCCAATCAGCTCGAATTAAATTAGCTTGGGTTAAATCTGCGTGAACTAGAATCGCATTTAAGAGATTCGCACTGCTTAAATTGGCTCCGTATAAGTTGGCTCCGCTCAATCTTGCTTCGTCTAAGTCAGCGCCAGTTAAGTCGGCTCCATTTAAGTCGGCCCATCTGAGATTAGCGCCTCTGAGGTCTGCGCCGCTGAGGTTGGCTTGAGAGAGGTTGGCTTGTCTGAGTTCGGCGTTGCTGAGATTGACTCCTCGGAGGTCGGCGCGGTTCAGGTCGGCTCTGTGCAAGTTGGCTCGTTCTAAGTTCGCAGAAACTAGGGATGAGCCTCTGAGGTGAGCGCCGCTGAGGTCTGCTTGCTCTAGATTGGCTTGTCTGAGGGTGGCTTCTCTTAAGTCTGCTTCACTTAGGTTCGCACCGCTTAAGGAGGCGTTGCTCATGTCGGCTCGAATGAGTTCTGCTCTGATTAGTGTGGCTTCGCTGAGGTCGGCGGAGTTGAGGTCGGCTCGAATTAAGTTGGCCACATTGAGGATAGCACCGCTGAGATTGGCTCTGCTGAGGTTGGCTCCACTGAGTCTGGCGACGTTGAGTTTGGCTTTCCTAAAGTTAACGTCGCTGAGGTTGGCTCCGCTCATGTTGGTGAGGCTCAAAATCGCTTCACTGAAATTCGCGCCGCTGAGGTTGACTCTGCTGAGGTTCGCCTCGCACAAGAGGATGGCTGTAAAGTCTCTTTCTCCTGCGGCATATTTTTTTAGGAGCTCTTCAGCATCCATACCTTTCTCTTTTCCTGATTAATTAGGTAGAACAATGCTCGATCGTGCCAAGTTTTTGACCAGAATAGGCATGAGCGATCGCATAAATGCACAAAAATAGATTGAGACTGACACCCCGATCGCAATAATTCCAAAAACGGTGGAACAACCGATCCCTCATTTCTGTCCGATCGTTATTTTAACCGATGTGGAGCATGAGAAAATTAAAAGTTAAAAATTAAAAATTAAAAATTAAAAATTTAAAGATATTGAAAAGCTAAAATTATATCGACATAGTTATAATTAGTTTGTAAAGTAAATTAATCTATAATTTCCATTGAATAATGCCTCATTTGTACGTAATTGGTGGTGCAAACGGTTCTGGGAAAACTACGGCTGCCAGGGAAATACTACCCTATTTTCTAGAAGTTTTTGAATATGTCAACGCTGATGAAATAGCTGCGGGTCTTTCTCCCTTTAACCCTGAATCGGTGGCTATTCAAGCGGGAAGATTAATGTTAGAAAGACTACAAACCTTAGTCACAACTGAGGCTGATTTTGCTTTTGAAACTACTCTAGCTGCTCGCAATTTTGCCAGATTCTTAAGAGAGTGTAAAACCAAAGGTTATATAATTAATTTAATTTATTTTTGGTTACAAAGTCCAGAATTAGCGATTGCACGGGTACGGCGGCGAGTAGAAAGTGGGGGTCATAATATCCCTGAAGATACTATCCGCCGTCGCTACGAACGGGGACGGAAAAACTTAATAGATTTGTATTTACCTCTTTGCGATACTTGGATAGTCTATGATAATACTGGAAGTGAACCGCAATTAGTGGCTACATCCGGTAACAATCAAGAAGCAATTATTTATGAACCCTCAATCTGGAATCAAATCACCGTCGGATAATAAACCGCAAATTCCCCTAACAGAACTCCATCAAAAAATTGATGCTGGGGTTAAAACTGCGATCGCTAAGGCCATAGAAAGACACCGGAAGTTAGGGGAATCGATTAGCATTTGGCAAGATGGAAAAGTTGTTACTTTAACGGCAGATCAAATCCCTCCGCTGAAATCAGATAATAGCTAAATGGTGGAAGTAGTGGTGCGGTATACCTGAGCTTCACGAAGCGATCGCAGTTGGCGATCGCACCTAGTTTAAGTAAATTCACGCAAGCAATAGTTAGATGGAAGAGTGAAAACTCTTAAACCGAGCTTTTAGCTCGTATATTTACTGATTTTATCCAAAAAGTCATTAATTTTGTTTAAATCACCTCACAAAGGAACAAGCTATGCTATAAAATCTTTAAATTGCGAACGTCACAGGCGCATAATTTCCCAGTTTCCACCTAGCCAAAGGTAGATCATGCCACAGAAAATCTCTGAAACTCCCCAAGCTATCTCTGAAACTTCCAAAGCGATCGCATTTATCGATACTGCTGTCCCTGACTGGAAGACTCTAGTTGACGGCGTTACCACTGGAACAGAAGTAATCTTGCTCGATTCTAATCGCAACGGGGTAGAACAAATTGCTCACAAACTTCGGGGCGGTAACTTTTCAGCAGTTCACATTGTATCGCACGGCGCTGTCGGTTCTCTGCAACTCGGCAATACGGTGTTGACTTTGGATATATTGAGCGATCGCGCTTCCACTCCCCTCCGAAATTACGACTTTGTGATGTGGGTAAAGGAGTGGGCAAAGGGGCTGGTAAATAATGCTGAGATTCTTCTGTATGGCTGCAACGTAGCAAAAGCAGATTTTGGTGCTGCTTTCGTGCAGCGTTTGAGTCAGCTAACAGGGGCTAATGTGGCAGCTTCTACAAGTCTGACAGGTAGTGCTAACAAAGGCGGTGACTGGGAATTGGGGTATGCCACTGGAAAGATAGAGGCATCTTTGGCGTTTGGCCCACAGGTGCGATCGGCTTACCAAGGAATTTTGGCGATTAAAGTCACTTACGATACACTATTTCCTCCAGAAGCGAAAAATGCGTTTGATTACGCAGTTAATATCTGGAATCGGCTAGTTGACACATCGAAAGCAGACGTAGTAATTGACGCAACTTGGGAAACTGTAACTGGTTTTTTGGCAACAGCAGAAGGCTCTAGCACAGCAAACTTTGCGGGCGCACCGTTAACAAATACTATTTATCGAATGGCGTTAGCCAATCAATTAGCAGGCACGGATTTGAATGGAACTTCCCCTGAAATTACCGTCCGCGTTAACAACAATCCCGGCGCTAGTTCGGCGGGAATTTCTTGGTACTTTGGAACCGATGCAAATCCCGGCGCAAATCAGACAGATTTGGTTAGTACACTCCTCCATGAAATTGCTCACGGAATGGGATTCGCTGACTCTTTTCAGTTCGATACTGTCACGGGAGAGGGCAGTTTGTCTAATACCAGTAACTATCCCAGAATCTATGACAGATTTATTGAGAATAGTTTAGGTCAAAAAATCACTGACACAGCACTGTTTCCTGTGCCTTCTGTCGCACTAGGAAACCAGCTAATTAGCAATAACTTGTTCTTCAATGGCCCCAAAGCTGTCCTAGGAAATGGTGGCATCAAACTTAATGTTTACGCGCCTAACGTCTTTAACAGCGCTCAAAGCATCGGGCACCTAGACGAAGCCATCTATGGAGATGGCAGTAATTCGTTGATGACATACGTTCGGGGTTTGGGAGTAGCAATACATGATCCTGGGCCTCTTACGCTTGGTGTACTGGAAGATATAGGTTGGAAATTAAATGCTGACTTGGGTGTAACTCTTACGGTGGACAACCCCACACCCAAAGAAGGGGATGTCATTACTTACACTATCAGTGCAAAAAATGTGGGATTAGGCAATGATGCTGCCAACATCAAGTTGACAAGTTTGTTGCCTACAACTCTCAGTCTTACAAGCAACACTCCAACCCAAGGCATTTACGATCTTGCAACAGGTGTTTGGGATGTGGGCAACTTAGCGGTTAATGCTACTACCTCGTTAACTCTCAAAGCTACAGTCAATCCTGGCAGTGGTGGCCAAACTATTAGTAATAGCGTCACGATCACTGCTGCTAATTGGAATGACCCTGATATTACCAACAATAACGCGAAAGTTGACATCGCTGTAGCTCCAACGCCAACACCAACGCCGATTCCAACGGCAACGCCCACACCAACGCCGATTCCAACGGCAACGCCCACACCAACTCCAATTCCAACGGCAACGCCCACACCAACTCCAATTC
>NZ_JAQMUA010000345.1:0-5384 GCF_028330895.1 Kamptonema animale CS-326
CAATCGCCTAGTCTCTGCGATTGCTTCGCTTCGCTCGCAATGACAATAAAGGGGGTAGTAAACCCGGATTTAGTATGACTTCTCGTTTTGGAGATATCAGTCATGGGAGTGTTTATTTAATCGTAAACTTGAAACCAAATACAAAATATCAAATCTCCAATTTAAAATCCGCTAATTCTCCAATCCCAACTATCTCAACTTGCCGCCCCCGATCCTGATAAGTCAAACAAACCTGCCAATAATTATCAGGTTTATATTGTAACCTTTCTGCCCATTCAATGGCCACAATTCCCAGAGGCATTTCTATCCCTTCCCAGTAAGCTTCTAAATTTAATGTCTCCACTTCCCTAATTTCCAATCGATACAAATCTAAGTGATAAAGAGGAACGCGACCATCTAAATACTCATTAATTAGGGTAAAAGTGGGACTATCAATCGAGTCTTTAATTCCTAATCCTGCACCGATTCCTTGAACTAGGCTAGTTTTGCCGGCACCTAAATCTCCTTCTAATAAAATTACGCTACCTGGGGGGAGCGATCTCCCCAAAGCCATTCCTAAACAGCGCGTCGCCTCAGCATTTGGCAGAGAGATTTTCATATTCAAGCCCCCGATAATAGTTATGGAGTACAAAGGAATTGTCTATGTTTCTAACTTAAAGCTACATTCCAAGTCCCCTTAATTATTTTGAGCCTTGCTGTACCATCGTAACAGGACTCTTGCTAACCGCTGAGAATTGTGCCGCACTAAACCAGTTTTCTCATCTTCATCCATAACATTAGTGAAAACTATCCTCCGTCCTAATCTCGTGATTTCCTCGCGGTCTAAAATAACTGGATTGCAGCCCTCTAGAGAGTAGCGAATTATGGCTTTTGCAGAAGGAACTTTGCGTTGTACTACTACTGCATCAAATAGCTGTTGACCGCAGGCGTTATCAATAGCGCGGATGTGGTCGGCGACAGTATATCCTTGAGTTTCGCCGGGTTGAGTCATAATGTTGCAGACATAAATGCGGGGAACTTGGCGAGATGCGATCGCCTCTGCGATTTCAGATACTAAAAGATTCGGAATTACACTCGTGTAGAGACTACCAGGGCCAATAATAATATAATCAGCTTCTTTAATTGCTTGTAAAGCTCTCGGCAATGCTGGAGGATTAGCCGGAGTGCAGCCAATTTTAAGAATTTTACCATTAGCTTCTGTAATGCTGGATTCGCCATCAATTCTGCGGCCGTCGGCTAATTCCGCCCACAGATGAACGTCGGTGAGAGTAGCAGGGAGTACCTGTCCTCTAACGGCTAAGACTTTAGAACTAGCTGCGATCGCCTGTTCCAAATCTCCAGCAATATCGCTCATCGCCGTTAAAAATAAATTCCCAAAACTGTGACCAACTAAACCGTCACCGGCCCGAAACCGATATTGAAACAATTCAGTTAATAACTTTTCTTCATCTGCCAAAGCTGCCAAACAGTTGCGAATATCTCCCGGTGGCAAAACCCCAATTTCGCGCCGCAAGCGCCCAGAAGAACCGCCGTCATCTGCTACGGTGACGATCGCTGTAATATTAGCGCTGTAATCTTTAAGTCCTCTCAACAAAGTAGAAAGACCCGTACCACCACCGATCGCCACAATCTTCGGCCCTCGGTGCAAGCGGCGGTGATTGAGCAGGCGATCGACCAATTCCTCGTCGCCTTCGGGCATCAGCACGCTTGTAATCGAATTCAAGCTACGGTTTTGGCCCCAGAGGATGAAAAGAATGCCACCGATGAGCATCAGTGGGCCAGAGATATAATTGGGTACGACGGCCGTAATCCATCCCAAAAAGTGTTTAAGGAACTGAAGGGTGTAAAAAATTGGAGTCATTCCAGTCCAAATCGCTAGGCCCAGACTGGTGAGGATTACGCCACCCGCACTTAAAAGCAGCCAGCGTTTCACGAGCAATCCAGGGGCCAACCACTTAAACCACTGGTACACGCGACCAACACGGTATGAGCGGCTGGAACGGTCAGGATGCAGAGCAAAGGTCTGTTTTGCTTTAACAAGGGCGCGGAGAGCTTTAGGAAGCGAACTAATTGACATGGTGAATTAGTCTCAGAGGTATGAGAACAGCTTGAGCTGACAAATTTACCATACAGGACTGTTTGGATTCTGGCAGGTTAAAGGAGGAGATAGGGGAGGTGGGGGAGTAACTTCATTAATTAAAAATTAAAAATGCAAAATAAAAAAAAATGCGAAATTAAAAATTGTGAGATTTAATTTTTAATTTTTAATTTTTAATTTTTAATTGATCGGAGGGGAGGGTCTCAAAATCGTAAAGCCTTGCTAGGAAAGATACAATCTATAAAAAAGCAAAACTTTCCAGTCACTAATCGCTAAATCGGCGATCGCGCTATAGACTGAGGATTAATGACTAGATAAAGTCTGGTGACTGGGAACAGGATAATTTCTTAACCTCCTATGGCTGAGCCTTTGATCGAACTGAAGGGAATTAGTAAGTCCTTTGGCAAGAATGTGGTTTTAGATGGAGTGGATCTAACAATTTATCGAGGAGAAGCTTTGGCTGCGATCGGCCCTTCGGGTACCGGAAAGTCAACAATCCTACGCATTATTGCAGGTTTGCTAGCACCGGATGCCGGTGAAGTTTACGTCCAAGGACAACGGCGGAAGGGATGGGTAGATGATGTCGCCGATCCGATTGGTATTGGGATGGTGTTTCAGCAGGCGGCTTTATTTGATTCGCTGAGTGTAGAGGAAAATGTTGGTTTTCTGCTTTACCAACACTCGAAACTACCGCGCCACAGGATTCGAGCATTGGTGGATGAAAAGCTGGAGATGGTTGGTTTGCCGGGAATTGGCGATCGCTACCCGGCTCAGCTATCGGGCGGGATGCGAAAACGGGTGAGTTTTGCCCGTGCGATTATGGCTAATCCTGATAATTCTAGAGACACGCCAGAAGTTTTGCTGTACGATGAGCCGACGGCGGGTTTAGACCCGATCGCTTCCACGATGATTGAGGATTTAATCCGCGACTTACAGGCGGCTCAGGGAGGGTGCAGCACTTATGTGATGGTGACTCACCAAGATAGCACTATCCGTCGCACTGCTGACCGCATTGTGTTTCTCTATCAAGGTAAGGTGCAATGGGAGGGAAGTGTGAGCGATATTAATAAGACTGATAACTTGCTGATGCGGCAATTTTTTAGTGGGAGTGTGGCGGGCCCAATTCAAGCTGTTAACGGTTAATGGTTAACTGTTAACTGTTAATGGTTAACTGTTAACAAGGGTGGTTAAAATGCGATCGCGAACGGTTAGAGAAGGCTCGGTTGGTTTTTTGATTCTGTTAGGACTGGGTTTGTTTGGGGGTCTAGTCCTCTGGCTGCGAGGATTACAGTTGGGAAACCGCAGCTATAACATATTGGTTGAATTCCCTAATGTTCAGGGAATGCAGGTAGGGACACCAGTACGGTACAGAGGAGTCAGTGTGGGTAAAATTAGTGCGCTGAAACCGGGCCCAAATGGGGTCGAGGTGGTGCTAGAAATTGCTCCAGCGGATTTAGTAATTTCGCGGGATGTGCTAATTGAGGCCAATAAGTCTGGTTTGATAGGGGAAGCTGCGGTTGATATTACACCTTTGTCGCTTTTGCCAGATGCCGCGATCGCGGCTAATCCTCTGAGTAGCAACTGCCCAAATACGATTATCTGCAATAATTCGCGCCTCAAAGGTAATGCAGGTGCGAGTTTAGAAGAACTGATTCGCTCAGCATTGAACTTTACTAATCTCTACAATGACCCGGAGTTATTTGCTAATATTAAATCGATTTCAAAAAATACGGCGGTGGCTGCTCAGGATGCAGTTCAACTAACTCGTAATTTGTCTAGTTTAACTCAGTCAGCTAAAGTTGAATTGAGCAGTTTGAGTCAATTGATTAAAACAGAAATCGGCGGCTTAAATCAGTTAGCACAGGAAGAATTTGGTAATTTAAATCAGTCTGTAGAGGGGAATTTAGGAGGGATTGCTACTGAAATCGGAAAGGTTTCAGCAACGGGGGATGCTTCGATCAGGGCAGTGACAGGAGCTGCTATCGAGTCGGCAAATTCTGTCAAGCAAGCAGCAAATCAGATTAATATAACCGCTAGTCAGGCTAATGCTCTGCTGACAACTAATCGTGCTATGCTTGTAACCACCTTGAATAATATTAATCAAACGAGCCAGGAACTGCGGGTAGCTGTGAGCAGTTTAAGTCCTATTGTTAACAGAGTTGAGCAAGGGCAATTAATCAATAACTTGGAAGTTTTATCTGCGAATGCTGCTCAAGCTTCGGTGAATTTGCGGGATTTATCAACTACTGTGAATAATCCTACAAATTTGCTGGTGTTACAACAAACTCTGGATTCAGCTCGTGTTACTTTTCAAAATATGCAAAAGATTACATCTGATTTGAATGAGTTGACTGGCGATCCGGCTTTTCGCGATAATATTCGCAGGCTAATTAAGGGATTGGGGGGGTTGTTGGGTTCAACTGAGCAGTTGCAGCAGCAAGCTGAAGTGGCTAAAGTTTTGGTTCCTTTTTCGCAGGCGGTAACGACTAGCCCCGCAGTTGCAAATTCCCCTGTGGTTTCAGAGTTTCCGCAGTTTAGTAAGAAGCCTAAATCTATAATTATTCCCTCTCAAACAGCAAAGGTAAGAGAATCTCCAGCTTCTGAAATTAAGTCTAATTTGGTCTCTCCTTAAGGGGGGAATCTAGGTAATACGGTACTCTAATGTTATCTACAACTCCACTCTACAATTTAGGACTTACTATGGAGTTCTAGAAACCGGGTTTTTGAGAGAATCTGAGGGTGAAAACGAAGTATTTTCGTAAAAAAAACCGGTTTCTTTGGTTGGGTGCGTAAGTCCTAAATTGTGAAGATTTTGGGTACTGATACCAAATCCGGGTTAGTCATCCCCTTTATCAGCAATAATCCGTCATTGCGTTGGCGTAGCCTGCGCGTAGCGCTTGACGTTGTGAAGCAATCGCCTAGTCTCTGCGATTGCGGAGCACAGCGAACAATGACAATAAAGGGGGTAGTAAAGCCGGCTTTGGTATGAGAAGATTTACAAATCAAAATTTACTAAGGAGAATTTGAGAATAAAATCAAAAATAAAAAAATATTATTCCTAAAAAAATTCCCCAACAAAAAACGCCCTCACGAATGAGAGCGTTTCTTGTTACCAACAACTAAAACTTAGCCATTGATAGCAGGAGCAACCAAAGCAACTGGAGTAGATTCACCAGCAGCCAAATCTAGAGGGAAGTTGTGAGCATTACGCTCGTGCATTACTTCCATACCCAAATTAGCGCGGTTAATCACATCAGCCCAAGTATTGACAACACGACCTTGTGAG
>NZ_JAQMUA010000346.1:0-4804 GCF_028330895.1 Kamptonema animale CS-326
ATTCAAGCTAGAGGCGACATCGGGATGATCGCCGTCAAATAGGCGTTCATACATCCCTAAAGCGCGATCGTACAAGGGTTCGGCTTCCGAGAGGCGGCCTTGGGAATAGTAGAGTAATGCCAAATTATTCAAGCTAGAGGCGACATCGGGATGATCGCCGTCAAATAGGCGTTCATACATCCCTAAAGCGCGATCGTACAAGGGTTCGGCTTCCGAGAGGCGGCCGTGGGATTGGTAGAGTCCTGCCAAATTATTCAAGCTAGAGGCGACATCGGGATGATCGCCTTGGTAAAGCGATTCTGCCAGTGTTAAAGCTTGTTCAGCAAGAGTTACCGCCTCAGAGAACTTACCCTGGTGATAAAGTTCAAACACCTGGTTATTTAACTGTTGCCATTGTGCCAGAAGTTGTTCCAAATGTGCCGCTATCATTTGTTCGGCAACAACTTTCATCACCGCCACTAACCCTTGATCTATTAAATGTGAGTCAGTCGCTAATACTTCCTCTTCCTCTCCACTAGGACAACCTAGCAACCTTTGAATCAAACTAAAATACTCTGCCAAGCGTTGTTCGTCCATTGTTATCACTCCCTAACTGTAAGATCAAAACTTCAACCAGCGATACCCAATAAATCCCAATCAAGCCTTTACTAAATATTCTGTATAAAACACCTCCGACGCTGAAACACTTTCCAAATAATCCAATAATCCTTGCAAATGAACCCCCTCTAACTCCAAATCTTCCTTCTTACTCTTCTCTAACCACTCAAGCGGTGGCAACTCATCAGAAATAACAGCTAAAAGTTGCTCTTTTCCCTCGTCATCCGCCGTAAAAGTATCGGGATACTGGGGCAAAATATTCTCGCCAATCTGACAGCGGGGTTCTGAGGCAAATTCGGAAGGACACACGCAAAACATAGCCCCAGATGGTTCCCATTCTAATAAAATTAAATAGCCTTCTCTATTCAAATTTGCTTTAAACAAAATGTCACTATTGAGGGGAACAGTATCGAGGTAAGGATCAAGTTTTTTACGCAACATTCCCATTGTGGGGACAGGTTCAACCGCGAATACCACTCCCATTTTATTCGTGCGAGTCCCTTTGGCTTTGATTTGCTCCCAGAGGTGTTCACGTAACCATTGTGAATAAAAATTGTCATTGAGCCACTTCTGAACTTTATCACATTTATTTTTCTTCTCGTCCTGAGAAGGACAGCCTTCAGCTTCAAGCTTCTTAAATATCTGCGTCAAGTAGTCACGCAGAATACCAGGGGCATCCTTGGATTTCTTTATCGTCAAATCCTTTTCCAAAACCTCAGCTAGTCCCTCATTATCTAAATCCTTATTCGTTGTAAGGAAGCGTTGAACGAATACAAGTTGACATCTATCCTTAAATCCAAATTTCTTAGCCATTGAATCCAGGAAATATTGCTCATATTTTTCATAGCTTAACAGATTCATAAATCCACCTCTTAGGTAACTTTTAACAAAAATCATAACTGTTTATTTTTAACCTAGCAACACTGTTTCGACCTAGTTCGACCTAATTCGATCTCGTTCGACAAAACTCAATCTAAAGGAACCTTTTTCTATTTTAAATCTCAGTTAAATAACTTACCTTAAATTACATACATCTTTAAGAAAGGATACAGTCATGAAAAAGCGATTTCACTTTTATATTTGGGTAACTCGCCTTACTGAACTTCTCGCCAACGAGAAACAATGCCACTATGCAGTCGCACTTCATACCCAATACCAATTTGAAAAACCACCCAGTACCTACGATCCTTCAGAACACGAAGAAATGGTAATAAAACGCGCTTTACAACTTCAATCTGAAGGCTGGACTGTCTATGTTGAAAATCAAAACTCCTTCAAATATAAAGGTCATTTTTTCCCCATCACCGTCGCAGGAAGACCCGATATAGTTGCAACTAAAGGCAAAAAAATCATCGTTGAAGACTGCAAAACTGGAAAGCGTAAAGACTCCCACCGGATACAAATGTTACTTTATATGCTGCTGCTTCCCGCTTCTCCAGAAACCAAAGAACTTTGCCAAGGTAAAATCCCAGAAGGACGACTCATTTACCGAGATGGTGTATTAGAAATTTCTCCTTGGGATGTCGATCAAAAATTTAAAAATCGCCTTTGGAAAATCTTAGATATTATCTGTAATTCCACCCTACCCAAAGCAAGTCCCAATCAAGAAGAGTGCCGTTATTGCACGATTCCCAGTGAATTTTGCTCCGCACGGGCGGTAAGTAATGCTGATTTTGCTGCTTAATTTATTAGCAATAAAAATAGGGATCTCCATTGATTAGCAAATAAATTTTGCCAATAAAAGGAGATCCCTATTTAAATATTTAGAATATTCGCTTACCAATTCCCAAGGCCCAATTACCAAATTAAAGCTTCTGCAACAAATTAACACCATGAGTATCAGTCCCACAAGTATTAAACAAACCCCAATCCTTAGCAAGCTCTTTAACTAACATAGTTTGCTGAGGACTCGGACACCAAGGAATAGGATTACCATAAGCATAAAAAGTCTCTACCCCATCAATCCCAAAACTTGCCGCCTCTGGAATTAACTTATTAGGTGAAAGCCGATAGCGACAAGGATGAGCCAACACTGCTAAACCTCCAGCCTGATGAATCGCATCAATTACATTTTCCGCCAGATAAGCATCTCCAATGGCAGTTTTACCATGCAAATAAGGCTGCAAACTAGAATGTCCTGGCTCAAAACCATAGCCGAGAATATGTACATCAATATTCAACAAATTTGCACTAATTTCTATGCCAGCCCACAGAGTAGGCGTTATTAATTTACTCTCAGAATTATTTAATATCCAACGATCTAACCAAATCTGAGCTTGAAAATAGCCATTCGTACTATGATGATCGGTAATAGCTAAACCCTTCAAACCGATCGCGATCGCAGACTCCATCAACTCCTCTGGCCGTAGCTGCCCATCAGAACAAACAGTGTGCAGATGAAAATTGTAAGAACCCGGACAGCTATCAACATCAAGACCTTGAAAAACTTCCTTGAGCGCAAGCACCGTAGGAGTCCTCGGCCTTTCTAAATTTAAACCCGGAGCCAGATTGACAGTCATACCGTCACCACTAATATTAACCTTGTCTAATATATCGAATTTCTTTTGGCGCAGTAGTAGGAAATGGGGCGGGGAAATCCCGCCCTCGCCTGGGGGGGTTAAACAAAGTGTCTAGACTCATTTCGCGTTACCCACATTTGCAGGAGTAGTGCTATTACGGCACTGCGAAGCCATATCCAGCAACCCTGCCCACCGTTTTTGCACTTGTTTGAGAGTACATTTGAGAGCAGATGCGATCGCCTTATCGCTCTCTTGATTCCGCTTCAATTCCAGCAGTTGTAGCTGTTCTTCTGAAAGCGTTGCCTTAAAAGCTTCCCACTGTACCGAAGTCATACCCAACTTTTGATCCAAATCAGCACCCAACCATTGGTGTACCAGTTTCCAGTTTTGGGTACGAGCAAACTTTTCCACATGGTACTTGAAACGTTGTTGTAGATAGTCCCGTTGGCGGGGAGAAAGACCCAGAATCCGGTCAATATCCGAAGCTGAGAGGTCTTGGAGTTTCAAAGTCAGGTAGTCAACGCACTCCGACTGACCTTGAGATTGCAAATATTCTATCAACTCCGAGACGACGCGATCGCGCAACACCGCCTCCGCCGGATCGACAGACTCAGAAACCATCTGTTCCCTTACCTGCTGCATCGCTGCTGAGCGACTGTGAGCCTCCGCTTCTTCGCCCTTACCCGATTCTACCGCCATTTCAATATCCAAAGCAGTTTCGGGAGGTTGGCCCTTAGCAAAACCCTGAGCCCGAAGTACAATCAATCTTTGGCGAGAACGTCCCGGTAAACCAATTTGACGTTTGGCATATTGTTCCGTGAATGCCATATACTCGGCTAATTCTAGTTGAGTACGCGGTGTATAGTCAGCCGCCATTTGGTGTTCCCGACGAAAAGCTCTCAGAGCTTCGATGTAAAATCCTTGCAGGAAATCTTCAATCATGTTGTAACGAGCTTGGAAATTTAAGTTAGCTCGAAAAGACGCAACATGACGGTAAATCATTGCCGCTAGATGAGAATGTAGCTCAACGCGACCCTGTTTGGAACCCAAGCGGTAGTATTCCAAGCACTTTTGCAAGCGGTGACGGGCTAAGGTAAGCTGCCAAGATTGAACATCACCAGAAATTTGGATGCGATCGCTCTTTTGACAAATCCGTTCCACTTCTAAAGCGATTCGCATTGCCACCGTTTGAGCGCTTCTGGTCGTTGATTTCAGTGCTGCTTGCAATTCCTTGAGCATGAAATCCGCCAGAGTAATAGTATCAAAGCCTAGCTCAGAACTCTTTTCAGCGGCATTCAAATTGGTAGAGCGTACAGGAGCAGCCTCTTCAACAGTAGTCAGCATGGGAGCGATCGGAGAATTATTAGTAGCGGGGGAGTTAGCAAACTTGACAGACATGGTTTTACCTCTGGTAATGCACTGAACGACTGTGTGGAAAGGGTAGAAGATATAGAGGGTGAATGGCTGGTTTCCTTTGGGTTTGAATCCGCTTGCCTGATTCAACTCTCTACACTTTGAATGTTAGGGAGGTAGAGAGGATAAGAGTGACCCTAGTGTTCCACTCTCTCAGGCAACTACATTTTGCTGATTACCGTTACCTGGAATGTCACCACTCTCAAGTTATGTTTCATTGCCTTAAACCCTTACTGCCTAAGCAATTTGAGCGATACCAGAGGTGTAGTAACCCC
>NZ_JAQMUA010000347.1:0-5072 GCF_028330895.1 Kamptonema animale CS-326
CCCTTAAGGAGTATCAGAAAGGTCGTTACCAGGAAGATTAGTAACAGCTCGTTCCAGGGCCGACAGAGCACGGTTGTAGCCAATAATTGCCAAAAGTCGGTTCCTCTCAGACCGGGTTAAATCAGTTTCAGCCTGAATCACATCCGTCTGAGTACCCACACCGGCTTGAAAGCGGAGCCTGGCTAAGCGCAGAGCTTCTCTTGCCTGGAGTACGCCAGTTTCGGCAGTTTCAATACTGGCAAAACTCGACTCCAACTCAAAATAGCCTTGTTCCACTTCGCGGCGCACCTGATTGCGAAGTTGGTCAAAGCGAGTTTCTGCGATCGCAATATCAAATTCTCGCTGTTGAGTTCTCGCTCGAGCAGCTCCCCCATCGAAGAAATTCCAGGTCAGTCTTGCGCCTACTGAGTAGCCATCCGCCCAGCCGCGAGAGGCAAAGTAATCTCCTTCATCCGGGTCTACGCCCAAAACATTATAGTTAGCAAACACATTCAGTTGGGGCTTGCGGCCTGCCACAATCGAGCGCCGCTGCTGTTCGCTCACGGCCCGCTGCACTAACTGCTGTTCTAACTCAGCTCGATTTTTCAGAGCCAGCACAATACTCTCTTCCAAAGACAGCCTCCAAGACCCCGCTTGCTCGACGGGATCTGCCGCTGTTAACTCTACAGACTGACTGATATTTAGAATTTCAGCTAGTTGCCGTCTGCGAACTAGCTGATCGCGACGGGCTTCATTTAACCTTTGCTGCTCGTTGGCTAAATTCACCTGAGCCTGTAATACCGCAAATCTAGTTCCTACCCCAGCCCGTTCTAGAGCTTCGGCATCTCGCAAACTCTGCTGAGCATTTCTCACAGCCGCCTCGCTAATTGCCACTCGCCCGTCAGCATCTTGCAAGTTGTAGTAATTAGTAGAAACATCGAAGCGAAGTTCCTCGGCTATCCGCTCTACTTCTAACTCCCGAAACCGATTCTGTTCCTCCGCAGCTCGGATATTAGCACTACGAGCACCAAACAGATCCACGTTGTAGCTCAACTGCAAAGTTGTATTGACAGTATTGCTGCCAAAGTTTTGGGGGGCGGCTCCGCCCACTGGTTGACCTTGAGATTCTAAAAAGTTTCGCCTGCGTTCCTGAGCGCGAACCCCAAGTTCTCCGCCCGCGCTGATTTGGCGGTTGAGATCGACTTGAACGTTGAGATCGGGATACAAAGCTGCTTGCTGTTCCCGCACAACCGCTTGGCTCTGTTCCAGTTGCAGTTGGGCAATCTGTAAAGTCTGAGAATTGCGGCGAGCGAGATCGATCGCCTGCTGCAAGGTAATGGGCTGAGTACGTTCGATCCTCACTTCCTCTGGTCGAGTGGGAAAGCTGAGGGGATTGGGGTTGGGTTCTAGGAACTCAGGAGGCTGGGTTTGCAAAGTCCCATTCGGTGTTAGTCCTGGGAAACTCTCCAGAGGAGTGCGACTAGGGGCTGGAGGTGGGATAGTTTCGACAGGAGTAGTTGGCACAGCCCCAGGTGTAGGGATTTCTACTGGCTCGACGTTTGGGGAAGGTGCTTGGGCAGTATTTGAGTTGCTGTTTGTGACTCTCTTGAGACTGCCGGAAAGTCTTTGCTTTAGCTGTGGAGGTGCGATCGCCACTGCACCCAGGCCCCGCTTCAGGGTTAAGTCTGCCTTTCTGTCGGGCCTTGGCTGGGGCAAAGGAATCTCTTGTTTCTGAGATGTTGGCTCTGTTGTTTTTGATGCCGATTTGAAGTTTGCCCCTAATTGCAGGGAGCTAGTTTCGGTTGTTGCTTTTGATGCCGATTTGAAGTTTGCCCCCAATTGCAGGGAGCTAGTTTCGGTGTGAGCTTCCTGAGATTGAGTTGGGGGGGATACCGCAGGAACATATCCCTCCTGCGATTTTCGCTCTCCTGCTGTTTTTGGGGCAGATTTGAAATCCCGCCCTAATTTGAGCTGATTAGTTTCTGGCTGGGTGTCTTGGGACTGAGCCAAGGGTGGTGTAGCCGCACTCCGCCCTACATTACTGAAAGTAATCGCCGCACCTACCCCTACAACCACGAGATGACGAAAAACGCGCATAAGTTCTTTAATGAGTCTGCAAGTCCAGAGACAATTCTAGAACAAGCGATGAAGCCTGAAGTCTGGACTCAACATTGAGTATGCTACATTTCTGCGTTTTGAGGAATGCGATCGCCATTTTAATACTTTATTTATTTTATTTATTGCTCGATTTTTATTTATTGCCCGATGGCAGTCAGGATCAGGTTTTCAACTCCCATCACTGGAAAAATGCACGTTTTTAGCTTTTGGGCTACTTCCTCAAGGGTCATATCGTCTAAAAACAGGCTATCTCCCTGTTTGAGCATGACTGATGGTAGCAGAATGCCATCCCCGAAGTCCCGCCCCTGCAAACCTGCGAGCAAGTCTTGACCGGTCAGCAACCCTGTAACGGCGATCGCGACTCCCCAATAACCGCTTTCTAAAGCTACCATATTAACTTCCAGCCCTTCAATTTGGTTTAGCCGCTGCACTATCGGCTCAAAAGCTTTTTCTACAGCATTGCCAACTACCCAAGTCCATTTTCGCGGCGGATTTATTTTCTGTGGTGGTAATTTCTCGATTGCTTCTTCAAATTCTTGGATAAATTGACGAATAGAACCGACACCATTGCCTATTTGCGGATAATCTTCGTAATCAGCAGCCGAGGGCAATTCTTCACCTGCGAGCAAAAACCATTCATCGGCTAACCAAATACAATTTGCTCCCGTTTCTTGTCGCAGTTTAGCTTGTAAAGATTGTACTTGTTTGATTACTTCTTGCGCTTTTTGGGCTACCACTGGCACAAGTTCATCCTCTCCGGGCCGCCATCGGGTTAAACCCACTGGAACTACTGCCACAGATGCAACCGCAGGAATATTACCTTGATGAAATTTAGCTAAATCTAACAGAGTGCATTCTAAATGTTCGCCATCATTAATTCCGGGACAGACAACAACTTGGGCGTGAATTTGCAAACGCCGCTCTTCAAACCATTTAATTTGATCTAAAATTTTACCAGCCCGGAAATTTTTTAATAGGCGAATTCGCACTTCTGGCTCAGTTGCATGAACCGAAACATAAAGGGGAGATAGTCGCATTTGTTCGATCCTATCCCATTCTTTTTGAGTTAAATTAGTCAGGGTAAGATAACTGCCATAAAGAAAACTGAGGCGATAGTCATCATCTTTAAGATAGAGGGTTTCGCGTTTGCCCGGTGGTTGCTGGTCGATGAAGCAAAAAGGGCAGCGGTTATTACACTGAATTAATCCGTCAAAAAGGGCGGTTTCAAATTCTAAGCCTAAGTCTTCGTCACAGTCTTTCTCGATTTCTAGGTTGTGGCTTTTACCTTTAATATCTAATACTTCCAGTTCTAGAAATTCGTCGGCTACGAGGTATTGGTAGTCAATTAAATCGCGAGGTTTTTGACCGTTAATAGATACTATCGAGTCTCCAGGCTCAAATCCGATCTCGGCGGCGATAGAATCGGGAATAACTTTAGTAATTAGCGCGGGGCGGATTGATAATTCGCTCATGGTTATATTTTGTTATTAAAATTATGTCTATTCAACTATTGTAACTCAGTCATTATTTTTATACCATTTCTCCACATTCATCGAACAGTAAGTAGTAGGACATAATTAGACGTAGGGTGGGCGCTCGCCGCAACAAGCCTGTAAATCATAGCAGAAAATATTTGTAGGCGAGCGCCCACCTTACAATTTATAGCGTTTATTTATGTCCAACTACTTAGCAATCTTTTGGCTGACTGTATGTAGTAAAAAGAACAATGCGGATGGTAGCAATACTTTGAGAGAAATGGTATATTTCCCATCTTATACCCATTTTCCAAATTATTGATACAATCCGCATAGTTGAGTGAACTTCATAAAACCAACCTCCTGCCTCCTGCCTCCTTCTTCCTTCTTCCTTCTTCCTTCTACTTATTAGATATTTTTTAACGCTCCACCAGCAATCGCGCACAAAATAGCAGTTCCAAAAGCTAGCCGATACCAAACAAAAATCCAGGTATTCTGAGTTTGCAGAAATTTCAACAACCAGGCAATAGCCAGATAAGAAAACACCGCCGCTGATACTGTTCCCACTACCACAGAAATCAATCCCGCCTGACCTATTCCGTCCCCCAAAGCACTTTTTAACTCAATTAATCCAGCTAGCGTAATTGCCGGAATTCCTAACAAAAAAGAAAACCGTGCTGCCGCCCCTCTTTCTAACCCCAGAAATAACCCTGCTGTTAATGTGGAACCAGAGCGAGAAACACCAGGAATTAAGGCGATTGCCTGGGCTAATCCCATTACAATACCATCGAATACAGTTAATTTTTCAAAAGTGCGCTGACGCTTACCACTTTTTTCTGCTATTGCCAATAGCAGCGACATGATAATAGAAGCAATTCCTATTGCTGCCACACTCCTTAGAGGTGAATTATCATAGTCTTTAATCAATATCTTAATTAACACTCCGAAAAAGAGAATTGGTATGGTTCCTAAACCAATCCCTACCGCCAAGCGAAAATCTTGAGAATCGTATTCAGACCGAATTATAGCTTTATATGCACCAATACTAATATTTGTCAAGTCTTCCCAAAAATACCATAGCACCGCAGCGATGCTACCCAACTGAATTACAGCAGTATAGGCAACGCCGGGATCGCCCCAACCCAGTACCAGGGGCACTACCTTCAAATGGGCGCTGCTACTGATGGGCAAAAACTCTGTTAACCCTTGCACTATTCCTAAAACGATCGCCTGTAGAATATCGATCTGAGGTTGTACAGCAGGGGTATCGATGGGTGCTTGAGCTAAAAGCACATTAAGATTAGCAATCATTCTCTGAGTTCCTAGTCATTATGGTCATTTGCCGTCTAAGACGACCGGCGGCTACCACTCTAGCACCTGTCAAGCCTTGATATATTAACCGCTAAGGCGGTTAAGGGCTAGGGACTAGGGGCTAGGGAGTAGGAGGGGCTAGGGACTAGGAGAGGCTAGGGGCTAGGGACTAGGGGCTAGGGTAAGAAG
>NZ_JAQMUA010000348.1:0-3678 GCF_028330895.1 Kamptonema animale CS-326
GTCTGTTTGCAGTTTATTTGCACGTAATGTGGTTTCTTCTGCACTGAATGTGGTTTTGAGACACCCACTTTTGGCAGTTAATGTGGTTTCAAAAATCCCCTTTTTGCAGTTTTGACCTCTGCTTTTTGCAGTTCGCTACACCTAGATAACTCAATCGTATAGGATCAAGGTTGAATGGCGGATAATGTTATTCAGGGTGAAGGTTTCACGGTCAGAGAAAGCAAATTCGACTTCTTTTTCGGGCGCGTTACTCCCGACCCAACTAATACCCAGAGGTCGTTACAAAATTTAAGAGAATTGAGTCGGCTGGGAATTGACGAAGCAACGGGTGGCAGAGAAAGGCTCATGCAAATCTTTCGGGAGGGCTTAAATGCGCCTGAAATTCCTGAAGATAGGAGAGATACTGAATATGGTACTAGCATTACCCGCAAACTCGAAGTGAGCGGTACTGAAGCAACGGGAGCCATTTTTATCCGCTATTATTACCCAGAAAGCGACCTGGGAGCCATCCCTCAAGTAGCCTCACTTGTTGTCAAAATTTATCGATAAAAACTGCGATGAAAATTCAGATTATTCACGAAGTTGACTTTAATCAAATTGATGCTTCTCGGCAACTGATAGCCACCGAGTATTCACGTCAATTTGCCATCATTGACCTGGGCGAAAATTTGGGAGTTTACGGCATTAGTTGGAACAGCGATTTAATTAAACCGATGGTGAAACTTTCACCAGACGGACAAACGATTTGGGTGGGTGTTGAACAAAAGGTAGCTGCGATTTGTAGGGAAACGGGTAAGATTTTGCTAACTTTGCCGCTAACTTCCTACTTGGTGCAAATGCTAACTTTAGACAAAGTTACTGCTGCCATTACTGAAGAGGACTTTTTACTTTTCAACCGCAGAGGCTCTATCCGCTCTAATAAAGCTTTACCTGATACAGCGATTGGAATGTCGCTGGTTGAAGGCGAATTAGTGATAAAATTACTGTCGGGCGAGTGTTTAACCATCAACCCTGAAACTGGCAGTTTTCAGAAGGCTGGCTTCATTAGGAATGGGATAAGTTTAGGGTTGGCATAGCTCGGTACTCCGCTTGGCAAAGGTAAGCTTAATTCCTTACATTGGTGATGTCTGAATAAGTATTGTGTACCGAGCAAAAGCCGTCACCCTTTCTCTTTCAGGGGATTATAACTTAAAGCCTAGAAGTCAATTCGCGCTCCAAGACTACTGTCGCTTGTTGGCAGTTCAACGCTTGTTCCGAATCGACAACAGCTCCACAGCGAGCCGCTTCCTTTCCTCTCCCCGGCGGTCATATTTAGCCACAATTGCAGGCGAAGAATGCCCCGCCAGCTCCGCCACCGTCACGATATCAACTCCAGCATCTAGCAAATCCGAGCAAAAAGTCCGGCGGAAATCGTGAGGAGAAAACGACTCCACCCCCGCCTCTATTGCCCGCTTTTGCAAAATCACTAATACCGCCTGGGGTGTTAGCGGTCTGATATGTATCCGACCCATCTTCCAGGCCGGACACAACAACGCTCCCGCTTCCAGACCCCGAACCACGAGCCAATCTTCCACCACCTCCACAGCATCCCCAGGAAGGTACACCGTGCGGTCTTTGTTCCCCTTACCGCCTCGTACCTTCATAGCACCCGTGCGAGCATTAAAGTCCCTCAATTCCAGCTTCACCACCTCAGCCCGGCGCAAACCCACCCGCAGGATCGCCAGCAGAGCCGCATCGCGAGCGCCTGCCTGAGTCGGGTCATTGTGGCACACCTCAAACAGAGTGGCAATTTCATCAGCGCTCAAGGCCCGCCCCCTGAGTTTGTCAGATGTCCTAATTTTAGGCAAATCAATCGCCTTGGCATAGTCAGTCGCGCTCATCAAATCCAGCCGCAGTGATTCTTTCAACACCCGCTTCAGAGCACACATCATCTTTTTAGCAGTAGCCGGAGAGTGCTGTGCCATCAATGCCCCTTGCACCGCAGCCGTGTGCTGGTAGCGCAGCGTCGCCCAATTCAGCGTCATCGCGTCGCACTGCCCCTCCGTCAGCAAAGACGCGATCGCATCAAGAGACTGCCGCATCGTCGGCTGTGAGCCGGGTGCCAACAGAGAAAGGTACACCGCCACCGGGTGAGAAGTCAGCGGCAGAGGCTGTGGCAACAAGAGCGTTAAATCTGAGGTAACAGTGTTCAAAGGACGACCTATGAAATTGTCAGAACGAGGATTCTAGGAATTCCTCTTAATTGTCGGACAATGAGTGCAATCACAGCAAAAAAAGTTTGACTGACCCAGAGAAATTGCTGCAAGTGCGGGAGCATCAACAGATGCTGCCGTTTTCTCCTTTTTGACACCGTTTTGATACTGTTTTGAGACCCTAATGTCCCCTGTTCTGTCGTTTACCACTAAAAAGAGAGTCCGCGATGGGACTTGAGGAAAGCTGACGCGCATCTAGTTTGTACTTTTTGAAGCCTAAACCTCTTAATGCAGCGAGATTATTATCAAGCATTACCTGAGCGAGTTTTGCTGCGAGGTTAATTTTTTTTTCCTGACAATCCACACATCATTTTACCATAAAAATTGTCACCGTAACCTATGAGTTAAACAGTTGCTACCTCACCGCTCAAAGCCTGATATTCATCACTTGAAAAGGGGCAAAAGCCATCATAGCATTGAGCAGTTATATTACACAGCAAGCGAAACTGAAGCGGTGTCGGTGGCTGATTGACACGCTCTACGTGCACCTCTACCAAACTGGGATTCCTCAATAGAACTTCAAAAATCTCACTATTCAAATATCGCGGACAATACCCGACAATATAGCGATCATCGGTATTTAAAGTCAATGCTTTAGAATCATAATGATTTTGAAATTCGTGAGCTAACCACAACTTTTCTCCAGTCTCTAAGCGATTAATTCGCTCAATTGCACATTGTGGCAAATACCGCAGTCCGTGCAAGAAAAAGTGAAGGCAATACCGTCCTTCTGAATCTGGTTCAGGAATGGGAAAAACAGTCAGCGTATCTGTTTCACGCCGCCCACCGCTGCGGGCTAACATGGCAATTGGATCTCTTTCATCTTGAGAAAGATTTAGCCAGTGAATAAAACTTGAGTAATCGGGGCGAGTTTTCGGCATCAACCGATTAGCAAATACGGGAAATAAATAGGTTGATTTATAGACTTCACCTAAGCGCGGAAACGAGGATAAGGGTTCAAAAACGCACTTTTCTTGAGCTTCTAAAACGCCTTGCGTGTAGGTAAATTCGTAGTTAATTCCATCAAATGTTAGCCTGCCAATGGGAAACCAGGAACGGCTATTTTGGTCTTGCCAAGCCAAAAAAAGCGTTAATTTTGTCTTCACGGTAGCGCTTTCCTCAAGGTAAGCAGACAGCAGTTCACAAATACAAGGCTGAACTGAGCATTAATCGCGATCGCCTCTACTCTCGATCTTTTTTGAGACTATTAACTCAAACCCTTGTGTAATAAGCCGTTCAACTTTCTTGTCCCCATGTGTGCGCGATCGCCATAAAGAACTCATCATGTCCCTTCTTCTGCAAGCTCTAAGCGGTGCGCGTAAGTGTTGACGAATTGCCCCGAAAACAGGGATTTCACCATTACCTGAGCCCCAGAAACAGCTCTAACGACATATTTCTGAACCTTACCGCAGAACCTCACCACCGA
>NZ_JAQMUA010000349.1:0-14722 GCF_028330895.1 Kamptonema animale CS-326
AAATTATCTCGAACAACATTCTGAACTCGTTCAAGAATTAATGAAGATAACTCCCAATAAACGTCGTTTTTACCAGCAGGGTATACGGGCTGGAATCCTGATTGGGTCTATTTCTTAGGCCTCTCTGTCACCCCCCCAGCTATAAGCCTTGTACAGTCAGCTTTTCGCTAATTTTCAGCAAGCCCTAACTAGCCCTTCGTTCCAATGGCAAAAGAGTCAACCTTTGATTTTCAAAAATCAATCAACCGGAGTAATCTCTATCCAAACACCCGTTTTGTCAGCCACAGGTACATACTCAACACTTAACTTAGAAACACAACTAATTCTATCATCCAGAAGCACTCCCGCCCCATTCATAGTTAAAGCATCCAGACACGCACCAGCTAAATTATCCAAATCAGAATTAGTGCGGTGCTTTCCCACAAAACGCATTAAAATTGACGCTCTTTTTATTGGTAATTCGATAGTTAAATTTAACTCAGATAGTTGACTATAAATTTCCACCTCAGCCATATTTCGCCACGTTCGATATCGCTGTGGCATAAATGTCCCATTCCCAGTTACTCGCGGCCGCGCTTTGGGGACTACATTACCGGGTATAAAAAATATTATAACTTCCCTAGATTGAGGAATATCAAAAACTTCTAATTTTTCAACATTTACAGTAATTATTTCCTGGGGTGACGACAAATTAACAACCTCTAAACTCTCAATTACTTCAGGGGTTATTATCTGTTTTTTAGATGTAATATTCTCAATTACTCCAGAAGTTATTATTTGTTCGTCCGATGCAGTATCTTCAATTATTTCAGAAGTTATTATAGACTCTTCAGACGCGCTATCCTCAGTTATTTCAGAAGTTATTGTCGGCTCTTCAACTGCGATGTCCTCAATTATTTCAGAAGTTATCATCAGCTCTTCAACTGCGATGTCCTCAGTTATTTTAGAAGTTATTGTCGGCTCTTCAACTGCGATATCCTCAATTATTTCAGAAGTTATTATCGGTTCTTCAACTGCGATGTCCTCAATTATTTCAGAAGTTATTATCGGTTCTTCATACACTCTCTCCTCTAATTCTAATTCTAATTCTAATTCTTCGTCTTCCTCTAGATAATCAATAGATTGCGCTCTCTCAAAACTATCCTTCTGACTAGAAACAATAAAATTTTTTACAAAACTTTCCCTTTCAATACTTCGGGGTTTATCCTTCGGTAAACCAGGCCATCCTTTAGCCATTTGCATATAAGTTTCTGCCGTTCTTTGTGACAGATTACAATTAGCTTTTAGCCAAATTTCCCATTGTTCAGGCTGTAACTTTTCTTGAGCTTCCAACAACCACTCCCCAGCGTTGCGAGCGTACAACAGTCCCGCCATTGGAGAAGTCTGACACTGCTCGTGAGCACCCTTAATTTCCGCCCCCAATTCCTGAAGCGTCATCGGTAAAGGGGCAGAATTTATCAGCACTTCTAAGTAACTAGATAAAACTAGCCACAGAGTTTTTGCACCCGCCATTTCTACCTCTTCGCTTACGGAGAAAGGCTTTGTGCTGTTGAGTTGTTTGTTGAGATTGTTAGTTTCCACTTACTTAGATGCTCTTCCCTACTCAAAAATCATGCTTAAACTAAAAATACTGCAACAGAATAGATGCCGAAAGTGCGATCGCACATCAGCAATTATAGCCGAAGGCAGAAGATTTAGTTAACTACAAGGGCAGAAGGTAAAAAGCAATAAAAGCAATGGTTTTCGCAATTAAGAAGGTCAAGAGTCAGTTTTTAGGTATGTTGTAGCCACTTTAGCGCTAAAGCCAACATACCTTTGCTTAATGTGCCAGTTGCCTAAGTCCTGGCTAATTTATTAAGTATACTCTCCTCGCCCTCAAACTCAACTAAGTAACTGTTCAACTGGAAAACCAATCAAATACAAAATTCGCTCGATAGTAATCTCTGCCCAATCTGGGTGGCTATTGAGTTCATTAGCCAACTCATAAACCACTTTTTCCAAAATATAAGCATCCAGTAATACTTGCAGTTCGTCCATAGATTTAGGTACAAAATTTGCATCGCCTGCTGTTATCAAATAACTCTTGAGGAAAGCAACACTAACCCACCCATACCAAAACTTAGCCCATTGATTCATTGTGGGGAGAGTTTCAGCTCGAATTATGCCGTTTTCTATCTCTTTGCGGAGGGATAAAGTTGCAGCATAGTTGAAAGATTGCACCATTCCTGCAACATCTCGCAAAGGCGAGCGCTTCATGCGCCGCTCGCTCAAAGGACGCGCCGGTTCTCCTTCAAAATCAATAATGATAAAATCTTTGCCTGTATAGAGCACTTGACCTAAATGGTAATCCCCATGACAGCGAATACGCTGAGCTGTGATTTTAAGGTTCAAAATAGACCTGAATTTTCCGATCAACTGCTCTGGATGACTGAGGATAACTTGCGCCATTTTTTGTCCGTCTGGCGATAACTTTAAAAGCCCTTTTCTTAGCAGCAATAAAGTTCTACCAGTAAGATTTCTCATCTGCTGATAAATGGAACGCTGGTAAAAAGATGTGAAATTTTCTGCGGCAAAACTGGGATTCTCTAAATCGGAAGCTAAGGTTAAATGCAGTTCCGCCGTCCGCTGACCCAAAAGTTCGGCAGATGTTAAATAAGCGCCGATAAGTTCGTGAGCCAATTCTGGCATTTCAACTGATAGATTAGATACCAGCGAATTTGATGGCTGTTGCACTGGTAAGGGTAAAGCAGTGGGTAAATAACTGTCACCATAACCTGATGAATTGTCGTTAGAATGCTTTGCACCTACGACCATTACTTCCTCGAAATAGTGACTTAAGCTATCCAATGTATAAGACCAAGCATCCCTAGCTTCGGGAATAAACTTGTGCAATATTCCAATTGTAATCGATTCGCTTCCTGGGCGGCGGTACTCTAAGGCTCCTGCAACTGGGATATATGGTTGGAGCGGGTTTTTGTCAGTTAAGAATTGCCCAATTTCTAGGTCGGGATTGATACCTTCCTCAACTTTGCGGAACAATTTAAGGATTAAGCGATCGCCGTAAACTACGGAAGTATTGCTTTTTTCTCCCTTAATCAAGCGGGGTTCAACGTGCGATAAGTCTTCTTCCGGGGTTAATTCCTTGGTAATCGTTGTTAGCAATTTACCAGCAGTGCCCATATATTGACGGGAATTGGCGATCGCATCCAAGGGAAAGCTCAAAAAGTCTTTCTCTCCCGCAGCGTCAAATAACACGCCAATTTCATCATTTTTGCCGATAAACTTGAGTTCTGCGATCGCCTGTGCAGAATGAAGGCTTTGTGATGGCTGGTTTTGCTTATAATTTGTGACGTTACCCTCAGCCAATATCTCCCCACCATCCCCAGCACTACTAATTTTTTCGTAGCCTAGAGGTAGCACATAAGTTTCGGCCATTCCTTCCGTGTAATCTACTTTTAAAAATACCAGATAATAGGTATTAATAAATTGTTTCTGAGCGGATATTGATGATGAACCTAAATTTTCGCCAGCCAATCCAGAGGAACTTATGGGAATAACTTCTGTAATTTGTACCGCTTGAATTGTGCGAGCTTTGCCACCAAACCAACGAAAAGTACGTAAGTATTTAGGTAAAATAGCAGCAATCTGGGCTCTGGATTTGTTGTTGGGATTAAAAATACTTTCCCAATTACCGCTAACAGTCAAAGTCGGCAGTTTTATTTGCGGTAGTTGCTGTGGATAAACATCCGGTTTAAGTGCGATCGTAAACCAATAAAATGAGTGAGGAGTGAGACTGAGAAAGTAAGGATAATCGCCAATAGTGGGAAATTCAGAGCGACCAAAAATCTCAATTGGCACCGAACCTTTGAAGGGCGACAGGTCTAATTCAACTGTTTGAACAAAGCGCGACAAATTCGCTACAACCAGGATATGTTCTCCATCGTAAATCCGCATAAAAGCCAAGACTTTGCGGTTTTCTGGATACAGAAATTCAAAGGTTCCGCGACCAAATGCTTGGAAGTGCTGCCTAATTCCAATTAAGCGTTTCATCCACCACCACAACGAATTTAGGTTAGATCGTTGCGCTTCTACATTAATGGCTTCATAGTGATATTCTGGGTCAAGAATTGGTGGTGCGTATAGCTTTTGAGGGTTTGCCCGACTAAAGCCAGCATTGCGATCGCCACTCCATTGCATCGGAGTTCTTACCCCATTGCGATCGCCTAAATAAATATTGTCCCCCATCCCAATTTCATCTCCGTAGTAAAGCACGGGAGTACCGGGAAGAGAAAGCAAAAGAGCATTCATTAACTCAATGCGGCGGCGGTTATTTCCCATTAAAGGAGCTAACCGACGGCGGATACCTAAATTAATCCTAGCTTGGGTATCTTGAGCGTAAACTCGGTACATATAATCCCGGTCTTCATCGCTCACCATTTCTAAGGTTAATTCATCATGATTGCGGAGGAATAAAGCCCACTGACAGTTATCAGGAATGTGAGGAGTTTGCTGAATAATATCAATAATTGGGAAGCTATCTTCCATCTGCAACGACATGAATAAGCGTGGCATTAGAGGAAAATGAAAGTTCATGTGACATTCATCTCCTTGGGCATAATATTGCACCGCATCTTCCGGCCACTGATTAGCCTCAGCAAGTAGCATTCGATTCGGGAAATTTTCGTCTACGTGCTTCCGTAGTTGTTTTAGGAAAAAGTGAGTTTCGGAAAGGTTTTCACAATTAGTACCATCCCGCTCGTACAGATAAGGAACGGCATCCATCCGTAGCCCATCTACACCCATAGCTAACCAGAAATCGACAGTATCTAATATTGCTTGGCGCACCGCTGGATTGTCATAATTCAAATCAGGTTGATGGGAGTAAAATCTATGCCAATAGTAAGATTTTGCCACCGCATCCCAAGCCCAGTTTGAAGTCTCAAAATCTTGGAAAATAATCCGTGCATCTTGATATTTTTCGGGTGTATCGCTCCAAACGTAAAAATCTCGCTCCTTGCTGTCTTTCGGCGCTCTCCGCGCCTTTTGAAACCAGGGATGCTGGTCAGAAGTATGATTGACAATTAACTCAATAATTACTCTAATTCCCCGCTGGTGCGCCGCATCTAAAAGGTTTTGAAAATCTTCCAAATTGCCATAAATTGGGTTGACGCTAGTGTAGTCCGAAGTATCATAGCCATCGTCTCGCAACGGCGAGGGAAAGAAAGGCAGCACCCAGATAGCTGTCACTCCCAAATCTTGCAAGTAATCTAGTTTTTCTGTCAATCCCCGAAAGTCGCCAATACCGTCAGCATTGCTGTCAGCAAAGGCACGAACAGGGACTTCGTAAATGATGGCATCTTTAAACCACAAAGGATCGTCATTCAAAATTGACATTTTTGGTAATTGGTAATTGGTAATTGGCAACTGGTAATTAGCGATTGCCGCTGATTGTAGATAGTACAGATATGGGTAAAATTACACCCAAGTTGAGTTAATTATACCTGTTAATAGCTAGCTGTCAAAAATCTAACGCTCAGCTTAAGTAAACTCAATTTTATACTATACTTGCTGTTTTCAAAATAGCTAAAATGCTAAATTTTATTATCTGTCTTAAGTAAGATAAACACCCATTGATTTACAAAAATCAAAAATTCGTATTCGCTGATACAGCAAAAGTGGAGATTTTACTCTTGCCTGTAATTGTTGCCAAAAGCAGAACAAATATTAAAACCAAAATCAAAAATCAAAAATCTGCCCGTCCTGATTTTAATAATCGAGTCCCTGTTTAATCCAGTTGAGGCAATCGCCTTCAGATAAAAATATTTTGGGAGCAGCAATATTGTTTAACTTACTTGGTGGATAATGATCGTAGAAATATTTACCAGCTTCTTGATAAACAATAATTAAATTGTCCCGATAAGTATACCGACACTTAAAATAATCATCCTGAGCGGCAATATCTGAATTTTCATCAAGATGCTCTTTGGCAACTTCAATTATTCCCTCTACGGTATTCGCACAAATCCCAGCAGGATTTTCCAATTTGTGCAATTTACCTTTATGACCTAATTCAGAAAGTAAGGTATAAGAATAAATGTCTTTGCTCTCAACTATGGTCAAAATAAAAGGTACGATTAGATGCCCATTATAGGAAACAGATTTTTCGTAAAGAAAGCGCTTTACCATGACTTAATCATTCAGCTTAACCCAGATTTTGCTGATAATAAAGAGATGATTGATATAAAACTTGTTCTTGATGAGTAAGCAATGTACAATCAGATAGCGGGTAAGCTACACAAGTAACAGTATAACCTGCATTTAATTCCGACGGTCGCAGAAATTTTTGCTCGCTTTGATCCACTTCGCCACTTACCAGTTTAGCAATACAAGCCGAACATTCCCCTTGTTTGCACCCAGAAGGCAGGCGAAGACCAGCTTCTTCTGCCATATCTAGAATATACTGGTCATCTGGTACTGGAATTGTCCGATCTAGTGCGATCGCAGGATTCACTAACCGAACTTGATAAACTGCCATTTGCGCTCCTAATAAGAAGAAGGAATAAGGAAGAAGGAAGAAGGAAGAAAGAAGAAGTAAAAAATACTTATGTCATAGCAAGCTTTTTATTTATCTTATTTTACTTTAAATTAGGTGGTTTACTTATTAATATTCCTCTTGTTTAACTAAGATAAATTATAGATTGCTAATGGCTGATTGTTAATGGCTAACAACTAAATCATATAGATTTGGCGTTACCATAGTATTTTAAAATTAGGTGAGATAAAACCTCTTAATTAGCCATTAGCAATTAGCCATTAGCCATTAGCAATTAGCCATTAGCAATTAGCCATTAGCCATTAGCAATTAGCTATTAGCCATTACCATCAAATCCTCCTCAAAGTAAATAGCCCGAATATCCTCCGGCAAATTTCCCTCTAGACTTTGATACCCCTTTTGCAACAATGCTTTTACCTGAGCGGGAGAAATTGCTTCACCCTCCGCTTGCAAATAAGCCGCAATTCGCGTCTCGCTCCAACGGAAAGTCTGAGCCATTAAAACAGTTAATCTTAGCAACGGAGCTAACTGTTCTAATGCCTGTCCGACGTAACACCAAAGCGGCGGTGGAGCCGCTTGTAAAGAGTAATGAATCGATTCCACTGACGGTAAATCGGTCTGATTAATACAAATAGCTGTTACATTAATCAGCCAATTCTGAAGAGTAATATTCTCCCCTCCCTCTTCTGGCCCTTCACGGCGCAAATCTAGGCCACGCAATTCGTAGTAAATATGCCGCCAAGTCCTAGCAAATAGGTAATCAGCCTGCACTGGCGATCGCACTGAATGCCGAATCAGCGTGTAGACAATTTGAGCGTATCGACAAAAAATAGCCGTGAAAAATTTTCCCTGATCGGGATGATTTTGAAACAGAGTCAGCAACTCCTGGTCGCTGTTATGAAACAGCGATTTGACAATCGGATGGTTGGATTCAGGAAATTGAGGCGTTTGCACAATTTTTCTGCACGAGCTGAGCTAAAAAACGCTGATGCACTAGACATAATACATCATCCCTTAGACTTGTGGCAAACATCCTAGTCAGAATTCTGTAGAGAGGGTATTGCTTACCAAAAAAGCTAGAAACTCAAAACCCGCCGCAGCGGGTTTGAATGTGAAGTAGATATATTAATCGGAATTCCAGGCTTGCGGGTCATTTTCTACCTGCACCGAGCGATTGCTACGGTTAAAGTAAATTCTGATCGTATTCGTGCGGCCCCGCTCCAAATCCAGTTTGCCAGATTTCCAAGGCTTATACCCAGATTGGCTACCAAAGAAACTAACTCTGTAAGTTGTAGCTGGCAGATAAATCCTTTCCTTAGAATTATTGCCGCTTAATCTAATTTCTTGCCTCTTGCCATCTCCTTCGATTTGAATCCTGACCTCATCATTGCTGCGAGAAATAAACTCCACCGCTACTCTTTCATTATCATTGCGCCCCCTGTCATTGTCGCGCCCTCGGTTATCACCTGGCAAACCGGTATCTTTAACGTTTGCCCCTCTTAAATCGGTTCCCTGGAAGTTGACACCTCTGACCTCAGCTCGTTCCAAGTCAGCATTTCTTAAGTTAGCGTCACTCAAGTTGGCATTTCTCAAATTAGACCTACTCAAATCTGCATCCCTTAAATCAGCTCCCCGGAGGTCAGCATTGCTTAAGTTGGCATTTCTAAGAGCAGCGCCTCGCAGGTTCGCACCTCTCAGGTTGGCATTTCTGAGGTCTGCTCCTTGTAGATTTGCACCTCTAAGATTGGCATCTCTGAGGTCGCACCGAGAGCACTGACCAGTTTCTCTTAGTTTCTCGACATCTCGGCGATTTGCGGACTGAACTGGCATCGCTAGGCTGAGTGCGATCGCCAGCGTTGCAAATCCTAAAATAGGTTTGATCTTCATCTTACTGGACTCGAAATTTATTAATATTTCAGACTATGAGACGTTCGATTGGAGCGAAAAGATTCCTGCCCATCGAAAAGTATCATTAGGTATAGACTAGCCTCTAAAATAGATTTTAGCTTAAACGAGTAACTTTTGACTTCTTCTATCTGGATTATTCTATCCGGTAAAGCCAGAGTACTCAAAACCAGGCATTTATATCCTCAAACTCAGAAAAGAAATGCTCTGGGAGCTATTTTTTTCTGAGTTTTTAATCTCCCAAGCTTAATTTATCAACAAATGACACTCAAAACCCGGAAACAAACTAACCTTTTACTGCTCTTATTTCCCGGCACATTCTGGCTGGTGATTTTTTTTGTTGTGCCACTGCTAATTGTCTTAACCTACAGCTTCTTAGAACGTGGCACTTACGGCGGTGTCACCTGGACATTTACACTGGGTAACTATCAGCGTTTATTAGGCGATAGAAATAGTTATATTTACTTGGGAGTGCTTTGGCGATCGCTCTGGCTAGCATTTCTTACCACCGCAGCTTGCTTGTTAATTGGCTATCCCCTAGCATTTTTTATTGCCACGCGACGCTCACCGGGATGGAAAAATGCTTTACTATTGCTAGTCATTATTCCGTTTTGGACTAACTTTCTAGTGCGGACTTACGCCTGGATAGTTCTCCTGCAAAGTAAAGGAGTAATTAACGTCGCCCTGCAAAGCCTGCAAATTATCAACGAACCATTAAACTTGCTTTTCACTCCTTTTGCCGTCACAATTGGTTTAATTTATGGCTATCTGCCTTTTATGGTTTTACCATTATATTCTACAATAGAACGCTTCAACTTTACATTAGTAGAAGCCGCCCAAGATTTAGGAGCTAATGACCTTCGCACCTTATGGCGGATCGTATTACCGTTAACAAGGCGCGGGATTATCGCTGGTTCAATACTGGTGTTTGTCCCGACAGTAGGTGCTTTCATCACGCCCGATATTTTAGGCGGTGCTAAAACAATGATGGTAGGAAATCTGATTCAAAATCAATTTCTTAAAGCTCGCGACTGGCCTTTTGGTTCTGCCCTTTCTATGTTATTAATGGTATTAGTCTTAATTCCCATGTTAATCTATTTCCATCTTTCAGAAGAAGAAAATTAAATAGTAGACGATCGCATATTATACCTAGCATTGCTAGCATAATCAGCATTTAGCCATCAGGAATTAGCATCAGTAATTAGATGAATGACAACAAAATAAAATTAGATTTATTAATTCGTTCAATTGGCAAACATTGGCTCTGGGGGCAAGCAGCATTAGGATTTGCCTTCCTTTACTTACCAATTCTAATATTAATTATTTACTCCTTCAATACCTCCCGGTCTAATGCCGTTTGGCGCGGTTTTACCCTAGACTGGTATCGCAGCCTATTCGCAGGCGCGGGTGTAATCGTACTGGGCTCAGCCCAAGGAACTGCTAACATTAGCGATGCAGGATTATGGGAAGCTGTAAATAATAGCTTGCTAATTGCTGCTATCTCTACCCTGCTAGCGACAATCTTTGGTACGATGATAGCGCTGGCATTGGAGCGCTTTCGCTTCCCTGGTCGCAGAACCTTGGAAGCATTACTTTTTTTGCCGATTATCATTCCTGAGATTACAATGGGCATTTCCTTGCTAGTTTTTTTTACCCTAGTATTTCGGCTAGTAGAAAATCTGGTCGGAATTCGCCTTACTCTCGGTTTGCCTACGGTAATTATCGGTCACATTGCCTTTAATATTTCCTTTGTTACTATTACTGTGAGAGCTCGTTTGGCAGAATTAGACCCAGCTTTAGAAGAAGCAGCCTTAGATTTGGGCGCAAATGAATGGCGAACTTTTTGGCGAGTCATTTTACCCTTAATCTGGCCTGGTATTTTCAGCGCTGCGCTGTTAGCTTTCACCTTATCTTTAGATGATTTTGTCATCAGTTTCTTTACTAGCGGTGTCGGTTCAACGACCCTACCTTTGTTCGTTTATGGGATGATTAAGTTTACGGTGACACCAGCTATCAATGCGATCTCAACTTTAATGTTGCTAGTTTCTCTATTACTTGTGGTATCATCACTAACTATCCAGAAAAGTTAAAATAGTTACCCGTTTATTAGTCGGCGGTTGAAACCGCTACTACAAAAACAAAGTCCGCCTATGCGGACTAAAGAATACAGGGAGTATTTAAGCCGGATTTGGTATAATTCCTTTTTCCTTCTTCCTTCTTCCTTCTTCCTTCTTCCTTCAGACAAAACTTATGAAACGTCTACTAACTTTCCTCCTGTTGTTTATGATTAGCGCCATATTGCCTTTCGGCTGTAGCGGTAGCACTCCCAATGGTGCCGAAACGAGCAGAGGTAGTGAAAAAGTGCTGAGCATTTACAACTATTCAACTTATATTGCACCGGAAGCTATCGCGCAATTCGAGAAAGAGAATAGCGTCAAAATCAAATACGACACCTACGACAATAGCGATGCTTTATATGCAAAACTAAAGCAAGGCAATCCCGGTTACGACGTAATATTTCCAGCCGACTATATGGTGAAAATCATGGTCTCTGAGAATATGCTTGAGCCGCTTAATCTAGATAAAATTCCTAACAAGAAAAACCTCGATCCTAAGTTTGTTAACCAATCCTTCGATCCCGGCAATAAATACTCATTTCCTTACCAGTGGGGGACTATGGGTATTGGCTATAATCTGAAAGCAACAAAGGGTGAAGTGAACAGTTGGGGGGCAATGTTAGACCCAAAATTCACGGGTAAAGTAGCATGGCAAGACGATGCGCGGTACACATTTGCAGGTGTCTTGATGTATTTAGGATATAACCCCAATACAACGAATCCCAATGAGATTAATAAAGCTCGTGACTTGCTGATCGAAAATAAGGCAATGATTGCCGCTTTTGTACCCGATACAGGTCAAAACTTGCTCGCTCAAGGAGAAGTAAATCTGACTATGGAATGGAGCGGCGATATTTTCCAGGTAATGAAAGAAAACCCAGACCTACGTTTTGCGATTCCCAAAGAAGGGACAATTGTTTTTACTGATAACATAGCTATTCCCAAGAATGCACCGAATAGAGAGTTAGCTGAGAAATTTATTGACTTTGTGTTACAGCCAGAAGTCGGTGCAAAAATATCTAATTTTATCCACTTTGGCTCGCCTAATAAGGCAGCAATAGATCGGGGTTTAATCGATGACCAAGACATGAAAAATCAACAAATTTATCCTCCAAATGAGATATTCTCTAAACTCAAATATATTGAGGATGTTGGTAAAGCGACGGGCTTGTACGACCAAGCATGGACTGAGGTTAAGGCCGCATTTGGGAAATAAAAATTGTTAGTTGTTAGTTGTTAGTTGTGAAGTATTGATTGTTAGTTGTTCCTTGTTAGTTGATAGACAAAATAATAATTAACAGTTATGCTTACATCGACTTGTAGGGTGCGTCAGTCTAAAGTTTTACGACGATGAGAAAGATTCATATTATGATGTACCCTACCATCATGTCCAAGTTGCAAAAAGTTTGATATATTGCGTATCTTTATTTAATTTATGTTGACACTTAACCACTAATTAACTAACAACTAACAACTAACCACTAACTACTAACCACTAACCACTAACAATAATGTACGCTGTTGAACTGGTTAATATTTTCAAGTATTTTAAAGACTCTCGCAAAAAAGATTGCCTAGCTGTAGATAACATCAACCTGCAAATTGCTGATGGAGAATTCTTTTCACTATTGGGGCCTTCTGGCTGCGGGAAAACTACCACTTTACGACTGATTGCTGGCTTTGAAATCCCTACAATAGGCGAAATTTACATTCACGGGGAACCGATGAAAGATCGTCCGCCATTTCACCGCCCAGTTAATACAGTTTTTCAGAATTATGCTCTTTTTCCACACTTGACGCTGGCTCAAAATGTGGCTTTTGGTTTGGAAATGGAGAATTTACCACGCCGAGAAATTAAGGTTCGCGTTGCTGATACTCTGGCGTTGGTGCAGTTAACTGATATGGAAAAACGCTATCCACGTCAGTTGTCAGGAGGACAGCAGCAGCGGGTAGCATTAGCAAGAGCATTAGTAAAACAACCTTCTGTCTTACTATTTGATGAACCGCTGGGAGCTCTAGATTTGAAGCTGCGGAAGGAAATGCAGATAGAATTGAAGCGGATGCAACAAAAGTTAGGAATTACTTTTATTTATGTGACGCACGATCAGGAAGAAGCTTTAACGATGTCTGATAGAATTGCGGTGATGTATCAAGGACAGGTGCAACAAGTTGGCACGCCGATTGATATTTATGAATATCCGAAAACTCGCTTTGTTGCTGATTTTATTGGCGAGACTAATTTCTTAACGGGGCGAGTAATTGAAAGTGGGGCGGGTAAGGTTGTGGTGTTGGTTGATGAAAAGTTACCAGTATTAGTTGCTAACGTAGAAGATATGCCAGTTGGTAAGGTTTTAACGCTGGTTGTGCGACCAGAAAAAGCTACTATTTATCCTTCAGATGATCGAGAAGATGGTTGGTTGGGGACGGTGGAAGAGGTGGTTTATATTGGTACTGATACCCGATATTCTGTGCAGTTGACGGATCGGAGTTCTGTGGTGGTTCGCAGGCAGAATTTACACCGAGATGATTTACAGCGTTATGCGGTGGGTGAGAGGGTACGAGTGGTGGTATCGCCGGAGAGTATTTGTATTTTAGACTCGGATCTAGGGGTATAGCCAAGATACTGAGCTTTCCCGATATTACTTCTGTTTGATTACTACTAAAGTAATGTCATCAAATACTTTTTGCTCTCCAATGTATAGGCGCACATCATCAATAACAGCTTGCTTGATTTCTGCTGCTGACTGTTCCCTGTTAAGCGCAATAACTTCAATGAATCGCTCGATACCGTATTGAGTTTCATTCATATCAATAGCTTCGGTAATTCCATCTGTGTAGAGTACGACAACATCCCCGGAATTTAACTGTATTTCAGTAGAAGCAAGGAAATCGTTAATATCGGCTTCCAAGCCGATCGGAAAGCCTAAGTCGATGGTATCAATCCGTTCTACTTCGCCGCTGGAACGCACGAGAATGACCTCTTCGTGCTGTCCGCTCAAACACAGAGTATTGTCTTGATATTTCAGCAAAGAAAGGCTCATATTTTTATTGGAATTCATGCGCTCTACATTGTCAAAAAGTGTTTGGTTAACTGTCTGCAATAATTTAACTTGGTCGGTTTCATTGTGGATCAACAAAGTGCGAATTGCTGTTTGTGCCATCATCATTAACACGCCGCTTTCTAAACCGTGTCCGGTCACGTCACCGATGCCAATTGTAGCTTTACCGCCATAATTTAGTACGTCGTAGTAGTCGCCGCCAACTTCATCAGCAGATTCCATGAATCCAGCAATTTCTAGCCCTTCAATTAATTCTAATTCTTCCTGTTTCGGCAAAATCATTTGTTGCAGGCGGCGGGTTACGTCTAGTTCGGCACTCATGCGAAGGTTTTCTACTTCTAGCCGTTCGTTCAAAACCAATATTTCTGCATTAGCTTGGGCTAATTGTGAAGTACGATCTTCTACTTTTTGCTCTAAAGTTCGGTTGTACTCTTCTAATTTTTCGTAGAGATTTGCATTTTCAATGGAGATCGCAGCTTGAGTAGCAACGATCTTTAAAGTTTCCACTCTTTCTGAGGTAAATGCGCCGATCGCGAGATTATTCTCTAAGTAGAGAATGCCACCTAGCTTGCCTTGGTGGAGTAGGGGAGTGCAGAGGATTGATTTGGGTTGAGTTGCGGTAATATAAGAATCGCGAGTAAATTGTCCTTCATCAATGGCGTTATTTAATACTACATTTTCCCGGCTGCGAGCAACGTAGTTAACTATGGCGGTTGATAGCAGAGGAATTCCAGTTGCAGGATCTACAGAATCTAGGGGAATGGATTGCATAATGGCAATGCGATCGGACTCTAATGCTGCTTCCGCTTCGATCGCCCAATTCCCGTCTTTATTCAAAATGAGAAAACCTTTTTGTGCGCCTGCATTTTCGATCGCAGTTTTCATCACCTGGTTTAACAATTGTTCTAGAACGATTTCACCGGAGATAGCTTGGGATGCTTTCATTACTGCGGCAAAGTCCAGTTCTTCACCTGATGTTCCACCAGTTGTGATAATCCGATTCTTGGTATTTTTAGTATCAGTACGGCTTGAACTAAGCCACTGAATATATTTTTCATCTAAATCTTCTACTTTGCGTTTTGCTCCCC
>NZ_JAQMUA010000350.1:0-17681 GCF_028330895.1 Kamptonema animale CS-326
ACATTCTTCCTTCTCTCCTAGATAACTAAATTTTTCTTCCTTCTTCCTTCTTCCTTCTTCCTTCTTCCTTCTTCCTTCTTCCTTCTACTTACTGTTGCGCCAGAATAGGTAGAACTTTCTCCCCAAACACTTCGATAAACTGTCTCTGTTCGCAATTGACGTTGTGCAGAATTAACTCATCAAAACCCAATTCGATGTCTTTTTGCAGCCATTCAATGTGCTGTTGGAGGTCGGCTGAGATGCGGACGTGTTCGTTTAATTCTTCTGGCTTAATAAACTCTCCGGCTGCATCAAACTGCTGGGGGGTTTGCAATTCAGTCATAACAATATTTTTTAAAATGTTATTGTGCCACTGCTGATGTGCTTTTCGACAGGCGCTCTCTTCATCCTCGTCATAGGAAAGCTGCACTTTCAAAATCATGGGCTTGCCTTCACCACCGCCTCGCCGAAAGGCATCCACAACTGCTTTTAGCTTTTCTGGTGGACGAGAAATCGTAATGAGTCCGTCTGCCCAACTGCCCAACCACTCCGCTGTTTGAGGCGTAATTGCTGCGCCAACGATCGGCGGTTTTATCTCAGGACGAGTGTAAAGTTTAGCTTCTTCAACACACACGAGTCCTTGATGAGTAACTGTTTCACCTGCCCACAGTGCCCGGATGATGTCCACGCATTCTTTCAGTCGAACATTGCGATCGCGCTTACACAGCCACTTGTCTCCGGTAATATGTTCGTTGAGTGCCTGACCACTGCCAACAGTTAGCCAAAAGCGATCCGGAAACAGTTCTGCAAGCGTTGCCGCAGCCTGGGCAATGATGGCGGGATGATACCGCTGTCCGGGCGCACAGACAACCCGGTAAGAAAGGGTTGGCGTTGCTTGCATTGCCGCACCCAGCCACGACCAGGCAAAGCCACTTTGTCCCTGTGCTTCGCTCCAGGGGTGAAAGTGATCGGAAGAAAGTGCTAGCGTAAACCCTGCCTGCTCTGCCATCTGCACAGCCTTGAGCAAAGCACTCGGTTTGAACTGTTCGTGAGAAGCGTGATAGCCAATTTGCACCATATTACTATCTCCATTCTGGATTTGTCATTGCATTAATGCGTTGAACTGATGCGAAACCAACGGTAGCCGTAAGCAGAAAGGAAAATTGTGTTGGCATCGCCCAAAGATTCATATTGACGATCGCCAAACAGGTCAGTTAAGTGCTTATCCGGGTGGGATTTGAGCCGGACAGTACAATCTTGGTCGGTCAAATTGTGAACCGCAAGAACGGCTTTAGTTTGCCACTGACAGCAATGAGCCAATACACCGGGATCGTCAACATCGATGAAGCTCAACGTTCCCTCACCCAATTCAGGACACTGCTTACGAAGGCGAATAATTCGCTCCATCCAGTTAACTAAAGATGTGGGGTTACGCTGCTCGGCAACAACGTTAACCCGCTGGTAGCGATAGTTACCCTCGGCAATCATAGGTTGAGTTAACGCTTCTGGTTCAGCACTGGAAAAGCCCCCATTGTGCTCATCCGACCACTGCATCGGCGTTCGGACACTGGTGCGGCCTTCTAAAGACAAATCATCACCCATCCCAATTTCGTCGCCATAATACAGCAGTGGCGTACCGGGTAGGCTAAACATCAGGCTGTAGGTGAGTTGAATTCGGCGGGTATCAGCCTGCATCATCGGCGGCAGACGACGACGAATACCTCGCCCAAAAATCTGCATATTTTCCTGGGGAGCAAAGGCGCTGAAAATTTCTTGTTGTTCTGAGTCGCTAAGGCAATCGAGCGTCAGTTCATCGTGATGGCGAACGAAGTTTAACCACTGACAGGATTGCGGAATCTGAGGCAAGCTTTGCAAGCCCTGCCGCAACGGTGCTGCTTGTTGACGAGCAAGGGCGAGAAACAAATACTGATTCAGCAAAAAATTGAATAGCATTTGCATTCGATCGCCGTTATTAAAATAAACGGAAATTTTGTCTGGCTTCACGTTTGCTTCTGCTAGAAAAATGGCATCGCCGCGACGTGAGGTGAGGAACGATCGCAGTTCTTCCAGAAAGAGGTGCAAGTCTTGCTGACTGATTTGCTCCATACCAAACTCTTCAACAACATAGGAAGCCGCATCAATGCGAAATCCAGATACGCCTAGCTCCACCCAAAAGCCAATAATTTTGCAAATTTCTTCTCGAACGGCAGGGTTAGCAATATTGAGATCGGGCTGTTCTTTGAAGAAATGATGGAGATAGTAGGCCTTTGCCTGGTCATCATATTCCCAGAGGCTATCTTCTACGGTTGGGAACGCAATCAGGCTCAGATTTTCCTGCGGCTGCTCAGACCAAACGTAATAGTCACGGTAGCGCGAGTGGCGATCGCTTCTGGCTTTCTGAAACCAGGGATGCTCAATTGAAGTGTGATTTATGACCAGATCGACAATGACGCGGATGCCACACTCTCGCGCCTGATGTATGAATTCAACAAAATCGCCTAACGTTCCCAACCGGGGATCGATGTTGTAGTAATCCATGACATCGTAGCCATTGTCTCGATTAGGGGATGGGTAAAACGGTAACAGCCAGAGACAGGTAATTCCTAATCCTGACAGGTGATCTAACCGCTGCGTTAATCCTTGAAAATCACCAATGCCGTCACCATCAGAATCCATAAAGGTTTTGACATCAAGCGAGTAAACAATTGTATTTTTGTACCAATATTTGTGCATCCTAAATTACCCGTATTTTTTCAGTTTTACCTACGTTGAAGTGCATAGCTGATGAAACTAACTGCGATCGCCACGATCGTCAACGGTAGTAAATTAAACTCAATTCCCGATCGGATTGCGTCATTTTGCCAGCGCAAAATCCACACAGAATCGTTGCCCAAAGCAAAGGACGGAACTCGCAACAGCAGCAATAGGGCAGGCAAGCCGAGATAAATTGCAAGTAATCCGAGAAAGGTTACAATCCCTAGCTTGAGTGCAGCGATAAATTTTGATCGCTGTTGTTTCATCTCAGTTACTCTCCTACACTTACTCTCCTAAACTTATTTGATTGTTCATAACTGAAAAAAGTAGTAAAGACAATTAATAGAGTTGTCTGGAAATCAGACGCAAAACCCTTGAAATCCTTATCTAGTAGGCATTTCAGTCGTTGAAAAAGAATCGCTGCAACCTATGCGTAGCGGGTCTTTCAGCTATTTTTCTTGTTATTAATCGACAAGTCTAATGTCAACACCATATAAGGAAATCAGGAGAACTAACTTCTCTCTAAGGTTGTAAATTCTCCTGTCTCAAGCTCTGAATCTCGGTTCGCAAGGCTGTAATTTCGTCTCGTAGGGCATCGATCGATTTTGCTCCGATAATCTCTGCTTCGTCATCGTCAGCATCTTGTCCGATAAAGAATGTGGCTAACGTTGCTGTTACATAGCCAAATACAGCAAACGCATACAGCGCCAGCAGAAAACAAAGGATGCGACCTTCTGCCGTTTTGGGAAAGTAGTCCGATCCCATTGTGGTCATCAGCATGGCTGTCCACCAAAGCGCAGTGCTGTAGCTATCAAATCCGGGCAAATCTGGAGCATCTTGCTCAAAAGCATACATTCCCGCAGCCCCAACCAGTGTAATGATTGCTGTCGTCATTACCACATAGCCAAAACCACGCCGCGCAAAGTTGCCTGCGAGCGATCGCATACTGTGATTGGTGCGAGTCATCACACGCAACAGCCGTAAGCCTCGAACTGCTCGCGTAGTTTGTAAAATTCGCAGCACCCGCGCAAACCGCAACACGCGCAAGGCAGGTAAAAGCAGTGCAATGGCTGTAATCCAGTTTGTTTTAAGATAAGCAGCCTTGCGGGGCGCAAGCGATAGTCTAAGAATAAATTCCAGAATAAACACGCCCCAAATGACGATGCTAATTGCATCTAAAAGAGGAGTCAGTCCCCAAGTCAGTTCCACTACAAATAGACCGAGCCAAGCAAAACTCAACAACAGCATTGGCAGTTCCAGCCAATCTTCAAGCTGCTGCAAGATTTGCTGTTGCTCGTATTCTATTGCTTGCTTTTCGGATCGATCCAAGGGTTTCATCGCGATAATTGAATGTCATGGTTTAACAGCAGGTTTTTCCAGCACAATTACGTTGACCAGGGGCATCGCATTGAAACCTTGTGCCACCAGGTGAGCTTGAATGGCTTGAGTCAAATCGGTGCGGATTTGTTCAGTCGATTGAGTCGCCTCTGGCTGACGCTGAACATACACCACACACAGCAAGGTATTTTGCCCCTGAATATTAGCTCTGGTAAAACGCACATTGGACTCAACCAGTTGAGCGGAATCATTTTGCTGTACGACCTGCTGCAATTCAGCATTTGCCCGCTGAGCGCGACTAGAGCGTTCTAAGTTGGGCGGGCTAGAAAATTGCCAAATCAGCAAGCCGACCAGCACGATCGCACTTAGCCCCACTGAGATTGGAAACACACCACGTTGCCCACGCTGATAACGCGCTCCCTGAGTGGACAATCCTCCAAACAGGCGAAACAACAGTGCGGCAGAGAAATTGATACCACCCAGTTGCAGCAGCAGTAAAAAGAGTCCGTTGGTGACTAAATCCCAACGCCCGATCGCCCCTGCCATGCCAACAATGCCTGCGGGTGGAGCCAGCGATGCCGCAACCAGCATTCCAGTAGCGGCTCCCGACACCAAACTGCTGCGATCGGACTGGATTAAAGTCAACGCTCCCGCTGCTCCCGCTGTCATCGGAATCAAAACCGAAACTGTGGAAATTTGGCTGCTGTCGATCATCAAATTGGAGGGAATCTGCTGCTGGAGTATCCAACTGAGTAAAGCAGTGGTAACGATCGTCACGCCTAAAGCGGCAAAATACCGGACAACGCTGCGCCGAAGCAGTTGGCGATCGCCCCTTGCGGTTGCCAGAGCTGTGTTCATCGCGGGGCCGGCAAACGGAGCCAGCAACATCGCGGCTACCAAGAGGTAACTGGTGCTGGTATACAAGCCAATCCAAACGACGACTCCAGCGATCGCTGCATAGCTGAGAAATCCTTTCCAAGATCCGGTGCTTTGCAGCCCTGAAAGAAAGAGTTCGATCGGGCTACGCTCTTCAACATTTGTTACCCGATCGGGGGCAGCATCAGCAGGTGGATGTAGCGCCATGACACCAGTTGGCAGCAGCGTAAAGCTTAAATCCGGTATATCTTGCAGTTTCTCAAGCAGCTTTTCAAGCTTGCCATTGGAAATGTGAACAAATACCAAGTCCAACGGTTGCTGAACTCCCGTCGCTTCAATTTTTGCCAGGTTAGTGCCATCACAGGCTTTTGCAATCTCTAAAACAGTTTTTCCACATCCCTGCGGCACTTGCATAAGAAGCTGTCGCATTGGCTTTTCATCCTCTAACAGAAGCGTTTTTCCAGTTCTCGAACATCAAGTTATTAGTTAATTGAAGCTGAGCCTATTGGTAAATTAACGATGCAGCCATTCAAACACGCTCAGAGAAGCAACAGTACCCACAAAGTGGGCAGCAATGCCGCTCATGTTTGCCATTGCCACCATGATATCGAGCGAACGAATCACACGATTCGGATCGTAAATAGCAACACCTTGGGCCTGAGCGATCGCTTTGGAGAACAGTATCCCTAACGTTGCGCCTCCACCTAAGATCGTTAGCAGCATTCCCACTAGGCCGACGATCGCGCTTAAACGTAGAACTTTCATGACCTCCGATTTCGCAGGATGTTTCATGGTGTCTGCATGGCGCAAACGTTTGGCAAATCGTGTTTGACGAAAAGCAAAGTAAATCCCCACCAGCAGCGCCAGAATGCCACAGACTGCCCAAAAGATGCCAATTCCAATGCCTGGAGTGACACCTCGGTTGAGATTCACGCCAATACCGGGAGCCACACCAGGTGGAAGTGCAGTCGCTTGACTGAAATTTCGACCCGCGATCGCGAACACAACCATCAATAAAGCAATTGCGCCAAAGCCAATTTGGGCAGAGAGTCCAATCCACCCAGTTACGCGCAAAACATTGCCTATTTTTTCGAGTTTCGACTCTAGTGATTGTTTTTCAACCCTTTGCATAAAAGCTCTCTCTCCATAAGACTAACGACCCACAACATATTGAGCCGCTGGTTGGTCTGCGAGTTGTTCAGGGCGGAAGGTATTGTCAGGATGGCCTGTGACAATATCGCGTTCTGCCAAATTATGAATGAAGGGCTGTGCCCAATAATTTTGTGTCTCAGGAAAGGTCGTATTCGCAGGTGAAGTCGCTAGTGCCGGAGTTGAAGTGGTACAAGATAAGGTGCAATTGCGCCCGCCGCAAGTCCTAAAGTGAGCAGTGTTACGCCTAACGTCGAGGTGTACAAATAACGAATTTTCATTACTGTTCTCCTAAATTTGTCATTTCACCCAAACCTTAATCATTAATAGGATCGAAGTCATGTACCTTTTGAGCCAGATAAATCATTAAACAGTTGCTACATTTACTTTTTTTTATATTGATATCCCTCATGAGATAGAGTTCGATCTATTTCTTGCGGTAGAAATTATTTAAGTTAAATTAGAAAGAATTAAGCAAATCCAGCTAATTAAGTATAAGATCGAGATGGCTAAAAAGCTAACTGTATAAACATTCTCTCCTAGATAACTAAATCCTTCTTCCTTCTACTTAGAAGGTTGATAAACGTGAGTTCGATGAAGTGTAATCGCCACAAATTATTTTTTTGTATCTGATGTAGGTAAGATAAGTCCGATCGCTCCTCTCTTCCCTCGCAAAAAGAAGCGCGATGCCTGCGGCTGGCTGCGCCTACTTACTTACAATTTCCAGTAATGAAAACTCCCAAGCCAAATGCCTTGTCGAGTTGTTAAAGGATGTAGGCTACGAAGTAAGTAATCTCAAGCCTTACTTTTTTTTAACCGCCCCGTAAATCCTGTTAATCTTAAAGTAAAAGCAGTTTGACCAAGAGATGTCGAATCTAATTTTAACTCTCCACCGTGAGCGCGGGCAATTTCACGGGATAAACTCAATCCTAAACCTAGACCTTCAATATGGCGATTATGGGCAGAATCTCCCCGGTGAAATCGGTTAAAAATTCGTTCGCGATCGCGTACAGGGATATCATGAGAAGAGTTACTCACAGTTACAGAAACCATCAACTCCTTACACTGCGCCTCAACCCGCACCCAACCCGACGCTAGATTATACTTGACAGCATTAGTAATCAAATTTTGCAATACTTGGATCAATAAATCCCGATCGCCCTTAACTCGTAATCCCGGCTGAATCTGTAAATGTACAGTTAAATGAGGCGCTAATAGTTCAATATCTTCAGCTAAAGTCGCCAAAAGTTCTGATAAATCGATCTCAACTTTGTGTAAGCGCATTTGTCCCGCATCCGCTAAAGATAGCAATAGTAACTTACGGACAATTGAACCCAAACGGCCCACTTCATCCAGCAAATTACTCAAATTTTGCTGGAGTTCGGAACCAGAATCAGCCTGTTGCAATGTCCTCTCTAATTCACCTTGCAAAATTGCTAAAGGTGTTTTCAGTTCATGGGCCGCATCCGCGCTAAAACGCGATGCTTGTTGAAAGCTACGTTCTAGACGTTCCATCATCTGATTAAACACCTCTATTTGTTCCAAAAATTCCACATCTACTGCGCTAATGGGAATGCGCTGATCTAATCCTTTTGCTGTCACTCTTTGTAAAGTCGCCGTAACTTTACGGATTGGTTTTAAGGCCCTTTCAGATAGAAACCACGCCGCGATCGCGACTACAATCAAAACTGATGGTACTGAAATCAGAAAGATATTACTAATCGCACTCATTTCGTGCTCTAATTCAGTGAAACTGACTGCGATCGCAATCTGAATAAAAGGAGATGTCACTCCCCCAACCCGCCAAGTTCCCGTCTTAGTATGACGTTTCACCAGTGGAGATAACTTGTTTAGGTGCTTTTCAGGTCTATTTTCATGTCTATTTTCATCTCTAAATTGTGGTCGTTCTCTACGGGATTCTGAAGGGGGAAAAAGCCCTTCTTCTGGTGGTGGCGGTGGTGGCCCTGGGGGGAATTCCTCTTCCTCTCTCGGTGGTGGGTAGGGGTACTGGGAGCCTTGTCTGGGAGGAGGAAAGTGCGGTGGTGGTCTGAAAGGATCTTGGGGAGGAAATAATCCCGCTCGATCTAAATCAGAGGGCCAACTGGTAGATTGAAACAAGACATTTCCATCAACATCAAGCACCAATAGTGCAATCTTTGCCTGGGAATCAACACTGAAGAAAGATGGTAACGCGAACTCATAAGACTCCCAATGCTCTAGGGGACGCGGTGCAGAAGATTCCCGCAATAAATGACTTTTGATCTGATCGTCAAGACGAGCTAATTTTGTCTGATAAATTTGAAACCAAGAGACTAAGCCAAAACCTACTAAAGCGCTACCTGCAAGAATTACAGATAAAAGGGTAATTCGGAGACGAAAAGAATGCCATTTCACGATTAAACTTCCGGTTTACGAAAACAGTAACCAACTCCTCGCACGCTTTCAATACAACTCGCTCCACCCATTCGTTCCAACTTCTTACGAATACGTTGAATACAAACATCAACTAAGTTTGTAGTTGGATTAAAATCATAGCCCCAAACGTGCTCTAAAATTTGCGTGCGGGTTAAAACTCGTCCCGGAGAACGCATGAGATACTCCAGTAAATTGAACTCGCGGGTAGTGAGTTCTATAGACTGCTGATTGCAAGTAACTTGGCGAGTAATGCGATCTAATTTTAGGGGCCCCAGGCTCAAAATATTCTGCCGTTCGCCAGAGACGCGGCGGATAACTGCATGAATACGTGCGATTAGTTCTTCCACAAAAAATGGTTTGGCTAAATAATCATCAGCCCCAAGATTTAGTCCTTCTAGGCGGTCATCAAGTTCATTACGAGCTGTTAATAAAATTACGGGTACATTCCGACCAGATCGGCGCAAACTTTTAAGAATTGCCAATCCATCTTTACCCGGAAGCATAATGTCAAGAACTAGCACATCATACTCGTTATCCATTGCTCGTAGATAACCTTCATCACCGTTATCGCAATAATCAACCACAAAACCTTGTTCTTTCAATCCAGCACAGACAAAGCTAGCAATTTTGGCTTCATCTTCAACATACAGAATATTCATATTTTTGCCTCTTTTCTGATTATACTACGGTCTAGGATTAACGAACATTACAAATTTGTCATTCAATTGTAGGTAGAGCTGTCATATTCAAATTGTTGAATTAGAAAATAGACAATTCAAGTTCAAATCATTTTCAGGGACGATCTAATGATTAAACGTTATTTATTTGTATTGGGTACAATATCTCTGATTCTACAGATTGCGAGTGGAGTTGGGGTTAATCAATCGCAATTGAGGAATGTAAGTGCTGGAAGTGCGATCGCTCAATTCCCACCCTGTCCGCCACCCCCCCCACATCCTCCGATGATGGGGATGGAATCAGCGAGTCAGACGGAACCCCCTTGGGCAAAAAATATCGATCTCAGCAACGAACAGCGATCGCGCATCCACGCGGTTCGCGAACAAGGTATCAAAGTTATCCAGAAGGTACAAGACCAACTTTTTGAGGCGGATGGGAAAATGCGATCGCTCTTAGAAAGCAGTGCCCCTTTAGAGCAATTGCGACAACAACAGCAGTACATCCAAACCCTACGCCAGCAAATCGATAACAATCACTTTGAACTGATGTTAGCGGAGCGCCAAATATTGACGCAAGAACAGCTTATTCAGCTTAAAGAGTTGATGCAGCAGCAATTGGAGCGACCTGAGTGATATAAACTCCGGCTTAAATACCTCTTTATATTCTTTAGTCCGCCTTTCACTTCGTTCTGCAAGTAAACTACGGCGGACTTCGTTTGTGTAGTAGTGGTGACAACGACGTAACGATCGAGTCAAAAAAAATAGCTACCCTAGAAGGTGTTGAAAAAGCAGTACGTCAACAGATGCTAAAATATTTGAGTCGTAAATTTGCCCTTTTTTGCCCAAAAAGTAACCAACAAGGTTGGTGGTTCCAATAAACAAATTAAACAAACTGAGGCTTTTTGATGACGAGGTTGGGTAGGGGATGCGATCGCCTGATTCCAAAACTGCCATCGTCTGCAAGTTGGAAACTAAATTGCCTATCTGACCAAGCATCGTCACCGCCTTGTAAACTACCAGATTTAGCAGCAACTACAACCAGGCTCGTTCAACTCAGGAGCGGTAGAGTCAGCCCTCCAGCAAATAAGTAGAAGGCTAGAAATTTCAGCTACGCAAAAGATAGCTCTCGATATACTTAAGGCTGGTAAAGCTTGCATCAGCCGCCGCAGGCGTTTCCAGAATCTAACTAGAGACAAATGTAGCTAAATGTAGCTATCTGAAGTAGCTCTTCACCCCTTAAAGCGACCGATCCTCAAGGAGAAATTTTAATATGAAAGATCGACAAAAAATTCGCCAAGTCCCTTTAGCCCTCATTGCAGGTGTTTGTGGATTCGTTTTAGCTGCTGGTGGGGGCATAGCGTGGTGGACAACGCAAAATCCCAATCTCCGTAGCAGCCAATCTTCTGCTCCCCCTACCGTCCCCGCAGCATCCCCTAGTCCCAGCAATACACCAAGTGTAATTATCCCCGTACCAGTTCCCTCTCCTGCCCAGATTCAGCCATCTCAGGGTTCGGAGTCGGCTCTCAAGCCGCAGTCTCCCGTGCCCCTACCTTCAGGCTCAACCACGAATAAAACAGTTCAAGTCTACTGGCTCAAAGATACAGGCGGCAATTTTCAGATCGTGCCTGATAAATTAGCCACTCAGGATATCCAGAAGCCCGATACAGCTATCAAAGGTGCTTTCGAGCACTTGTTAGCAGGCCCCACAGATGCGAATGCCCAGAGCGAAATCCCCAAGGGTACAAAAATTGAGAGTGTAAAAGTGGTAGACGATGGCGTTTACGTAAATTTGTCAGAGGAATTTACCTCTGGCGGTGGTAGCACTTCCATGATTGGGCGTTTGGGACAAGTAATATTCACGGCTACCAGTTTGCAACCTGATGCCAAAGTCTGGATTTCTGTAGACGGAAAACCGTTAAAAATTTTAGGTGGTGAAGGCTTAGAGGTAGCTTGGCCGAGCACTCGCTCCACCTTTGAGAAAGATTTTGCTCTCCAGTAATTGTTAGCCTGCGGTAATGGGTAATTGGCAATTGGCAAATACTGAAAAACTATGGCAGATTGCCCATTGCCTCAAGGCATCTACCAATTCCCCCTACTGCTTGCTGGCTAAACTAAATTCCCGAAAATGACGGGCTTGCTGTTCGATACGGGCCGCGAGGCGATCGCATACCAAATTGCACAGCTCAAAAATCAATTCATCTGCCACCCGATAGTAGGCTGAAGTTCCCTCACTCCGACGAGTGAGAATACCAGCCTGAAGCATGAGTTTCAGATGTTTAGAAACATTGGCTTGACTGGTTTCGGTTGCTTCCACCAACTCTTGAACGCACTTTTCACCGTCACGAAGCAGGTTTAAAATCCGCAAACGCATCGGTTCACTGAGAATGCTGAAATACTCAGCAACTTGCTGCACAACTTCTTGTGGTACAGGCTGGGATGATGTCATCAAACTCACCTGAAAGAACTGATCCCCAAATACTAACATTTAGTGTTTATAACAATACAGTAATCCTTATTCAGGATTAATCCGCATCAGTGGCTGACCGTATTCCAGAGGTTCGCCGTTCTGAATCAAAATTTCCACCACGCAACCGGACACTTCTGTTTCAATCTCGTTCATTAGTTTCATAGCTTCAATGATACAGACTGTCTGACCAACTCTGACGCGATCGCCAACCTGCACGAAAGGCGGCTCATCAGGCCCAGGAGCCCGGTAAAAAGTTCCCACCATCGGGGAGATGACCTCCACCCATTTAGGTTCTGCCGGGGGGGGAACCGCTATCGGTCGAGCAGCACTAGCACCTGTCTGAGGAATACCTTTAGCATCAGCATTCACCCCCGAACTTAGGGGTGCAGAAGCAACCAATGCCCCCGTCAGGGCAACTGCCTCAGAAATAGCCCCATCAGTCACAATATCGGAGCGATTGGCGATCGCATCAGAATTGGCAGCATCACCCAGGGAAGGAGCCCCTGGTTCCCTGAGAGCAGAGCCTTTTCGCACCGTCAATTCAAAATCTGCACTTTTTAAGTTCAGCTCCGAAATGCCAGTAGAGTCTAAAACCGTCAGCAGTTCGCAAAGCTGGTTTAAGTCTAGTTGCACAGCAAGTTAATCGGTAATGGGTTAATTGGGTAATTGAAAATGGCGTTTTCTGTAGTGATGAATTTTGAGTGCTGAGTTTTAAGTAAATCTTTTAATTCAAAACTCAAAACTCAAAACTCAAAACTATCTAGACATAGCCTTTATTCGCGACCAAGGTAGCTATCGGTGCGGGTATCGATCCGAATCCGTTCCCCTGCGGAAATAAATAGCGGCACCATCACCTGAGCCCCAGTTGAGACGATCGCAGGTTTACTGCCACCAGTAGCAGTATCTCCTTTAACACCGGGATCTGCTTGTATTACTTCCAAGACCACAGCATTAGGCAGTTCCACCTCTAGAATTTGTTCGCCCCAGCGGAGAATATTAACCTCCATCCCTTCTGTCAGGTACTTGACGCGATCGCCAATCTGGGCCGCTCTCAGAGTCGTTTCTTCATAAGTTTCCATATCCATAAAGACAAACTGATCGCCATCTTTATAGGTATGCTGCATAGAACTCTTTTCCAGGTTGGCTTGAGGTAAACTCTCCCCAGCTCGGAAAGTTTGTTCTACTACGTTTCCGGTTTGTACGTTTTTTAATTTCGTCCGCACAAAAGCTGAGCCTTTTCCGGGCTTAACGTGGAGGAATTCAACCACTTTCCACACCCCGTTATTCCACTCAATTGAAACACCTGGTCGAAAGTCATTACTCGAAATCATAAAAAAATCTGGTAAGTGTGAAAACCGCTTCTAAAAATGTAGGCAAACCTAGTTTAGCCCTACATTAGACTCCCCGGTTCAAGTCTTAAGCGACGCTTATTTAGGTATCTTGACCTTAAAAACTTAGTCAATTAAGACTTCAGGTGGTCAGTTAACCGAATTTAGAGGCATCAAGCCTCCTCACTTCAGTGGGGGTGCTGACGGCTTAAAAAGAACAATCGGCATTTTATTTTACCGCCCAACGGGGCAAGGAGGTGTAACCAAAGCCAAAAAGCTTCTATCCCCGCACACAAAGCAAAGTCTGGCATCTAAAGTTACAGCAGTTTTCCTCTTCCCCTTCTTCCCTTCTTCCCTAGCCCCTAGCCCCTAGCCCCTAGCCCCTAACCGCCTTGGCGGTTGCTATAAGTCAAAGGGCGGACGGCCCTGTGGGAAGATGAGAAAGATCATAAAATATTAAACTTATGCTGGATTTGCGTAATTTCCTGATTGATACGGGCAAGCGTTGGCTCAAGGTAAGCATCTTAGCACTGCTGCTATTTACCCTTTCGTTAAGTTTAAGCCCAGTTTCCCAGGCGGCAAGACGCTCTAGCAGTATGCCTGCTGGTAATGCCATTACTGATAGCCAGGCCCTCCTGCGGTACGCCTTACCCATTGATAATGAGGCGGTGCGAGATATCCAAACCAGTTTAGAAGATATTAGCAACCACATCCTAGCTAAACGTTGGGGGCCGATTGGTAACGATGTTAAAAAGGCTTCAAAGGTTCTGAGTATCCGCTCAAATGAGATTCTAAAAAGTATTTCTGATGAACAAAAGCCTGAAGCTGAAGCCCTAATTGCAGAGATCAATGCCGGAGTTGCAGAATTGCAAAAGGCTGTTGAGGTCAAGGACAAGGAAGAAGTAGGCAAACAAAAAGGCGAACTTCTTAATAAAATTGCCGACCTCGAAGAGTTGATGGTGAAGGAGTTTCCTTTTGAAGTACCTTCAGAATACTCTCATCTGCCTCAACTTAAAGGTCGGGCTACAATAGAGATGGAAACTGAAAAAGGACAGATTACGTTTGTAGTTGATGGCTATAGCGCTCCTGTGACGGCTGGCAATTTTGTTGATTTAGTAGAACGGGGTTTTTACAACGGTTTGAAGTTTATTCGCTCCGAAGAATCTTATGTACTACAAGCTGGAGATCCGCCTGGTTCTGAAGTTGGTTTCATCGATCCAGCTACAGGGGTATACCGTAATATTCCTTTGGAGGTAATGGTTAGAGGGGATAAAAAACCGACTTATGGGATTACTTTAGAAGATGCAGGACGCTATCGCGATCAGCCAGTTTTGCCTTTTTCTGCTTATGGTACTGTGGCGATGGCACGAGTGGAAGCAGAACCGGATAGCGCTTCTTCGCAGTTTTTCTTTTTCCTATTTGAACCGGAGTTAACACCTGCTGGCCTCAATTTGTTAGATGGTCGCTATGCTGTTTTCGGTTACGTGATTGATGGGAAAGAGGTTTTGGAGAACCTGAAGCAGGGAGATGCAATTATTTCTGCTAAGGTGATTCGAGGAGCAAAGAATTTGCTTCAGCCTCAAGCTGGTTAGTGGAGAATTAATAATTTTTTAGTAGAGACGCGATCGATCGCTTCTCTACTAATTACAAATTTTTTCTCGCTAGATTAGCCTTTGTGAAAAGGCAGAGGGCGAAAGGCAACAGCTAGAGAACAATCTTCAGCAAAGGTTTGAGCAATTAGTAGCCCCCTGACCGCCAAGACAATTGCTATACTATTTATGTTTAGCATTCGTTTGAATAAGTGGTTTTATTACTATGGCAATTCTACAATTTGTATTTATAATTGGCTTGGGTTCTCTGTTAGGATTATTGGTTTTAAATAGTGTTAATGAAAAGAAGCAGAAGCGACAGTTAGATGAGGCTTTTTATCTGTTGTTGGAAAAACAAAATAGCCAGGTTTCTTTGATTCAACTGGCTGCAAAGGCTAGGGTTGAGGCTCAAGTTGCTGAACAGTACTTAAAGCGGCAAGTTCAGGTTTTTTCAGCAGTTTTAGAAGTAGATGATGAGGGAGATACTTTTTATCGATTTCCGAAGTTGCGTTTGCCTCCAAGTTCGGAGCAAGAATGGTAAATTTGAGGTTATTATTACTTGGCGATCGCTCTTGTGTTTTTCCTGCTGTGCTAAAGTTGAAATGGCAATCGCTAGTTAAAGGTAGAATAGGGAGACTTGCGTGCCGAGTCAAGGCGTGGGCGGGAATGGAATTGCATCTGAGTTTGGAGATTTAACGGGTATGACTCGCCAAGAAGCCGATGATTTTTTGCGTGGTCTTGGCGCTAAAGTAAAGACTACTCAAGGCTGTTATATTGAATACTCATTTGCTGATAAATCCCAAGTACATATTCGCCCCGATGGTGAAGTTGTACGTATACCTGCCCCAGAATACGGTAGAGATGGAAGAAGAATAAATAAGGGTTTGCGACTTGATAAAGATGGTAGTTTACTCCAAACACGCGATCGATTTGGCAACCCGATTCCTCGTACACACAATACTGAAGAAAAAGTGAGTGATTAATATGCCAGATGACTATGAACAACTTAATATTGGTGGACTGACATCCCTGGTGACTAATGTAAAGGTATCTAATTGGGGAAATGAATTATTATTTGAGTGTGTTTACGATCCTACAGGTGATAGACTGCCTTACAAGCTAGTATTTCACGATTGCCACAAAATCAATTGGGATGTGTTTCATCCTGAAGATGCACAAGATACTGAAGCTGATTTGATTGGCATTCATTTAGGCGAGGATAGTCATAGAAAACCTGCTGTAATTCACACGGATATTTTTGAGATTTCAATTTTATACGGGAGTTTTAGTATTCAAAAAATATCTGTATGCAACGATCTAGAAATGGTGCTGTCACAATAAGATCTCGCTCTACTTACTCAGCTTTTAAATTTGCAATTTCTTGAGCAAACTAGAAATCTGCACTGCCATTTATTCCTTCATTTAAACGTGCAAAGGTGTACTCTATCAGTTGATTAATGTGATTTTAATGAAATAGTTGGCCCTTCAAACTATCTCAGAGAGATCAGCTTTCAGGCGATCGCACCCCTCCGCATTTTACAAAACTTCATATCTAATTAGTAATCGGCGATCGCGCGAAAATTATCCAGAAAAAAATCAAACAACACCATGCACTAAATCTTCGTTTTGTCAACTTTGATTTTTGTATCTAAAAATACAACTAAACACTTAACCTAGTCCTAATATCACACCGTAATGTGATAGGCTGCAATATCACCTAACTCATCTATTTAGGACTTAGAGAAAGGACATGGTAAAGCGATTTGATCGGCGGCAATTTCTTTTATACAGTTCAGCTACCCTGGCAACGAGTTTGCTATTGAAAGCTTGTAAGAGTCCAACTCCTACAGCAAGTTCTGATGCTTCTCCAACGCCTAGTGCATCTCCGTCGCCAGCAGCCGGCAGCGGAAATACCATTAAAGTAGGTATTTTGCACTCTCTAAGCAGCACGATGGCAATTAGCGAAAAGAGCGTCGTTGATGCCGAACAGTTAGCGATCGAGGAGATTAACAAAGCAGGTGGCGTACTGGGTAAGCAAATTGAAGCGATCGTAGAAGATGGCGCATCTGATTGGCCGACTTTCGCAGAGAAAGCTAAAAAATTAATTGACCAGGATAAAGTTGTCACTGTCTTTGGCTGTTGGACTTCTGCTAGTCGTAAGGCGGTATTGCCAGTATTTGAGCAGAAAAATCATATGCTCTGGTATCCCGTACAATACGAAGGTCAAGAGTGTTCCAAGAACATTTTTTACACAGGTGCCGCACCGAATCAACAGATAGAACCCGCCGTTGATTGGCTGTTGCAAAACAAAGGTAAAAAATTCTTCTTAGTTGGTTCTGACTACGTTTTTCCCCGCACGGCAAACACTATTATCAAGGCGCAATTAGCCGAGAAAGGCGGAGAAGTAGTTGGCGAAGACTACATTCCCCTTGGAGGTACTGAAGTTACGCCGATTATTACCAAAATCAAGGCGGCTTTGCCTGACGGTGGCGTGATTTTCAATTCCTTAAATGGCGACAGCAACGTAGCATTCTTTAAGCAGTTACAGGGTGCAGGATTAGGGCCCGACAAGTATCCGTCAATGTCGGTCAGCATTGCTGAGGAAGAAGTCAAAGCAATTGGTGTGGAATATCTCAAAGGTCATTACGCGGCATGGAATTACTTTATGACCGTTGACACTCCTGCAAATAAAAAATTTGTTGACGCTTTCAAAGCAAAATACGGCGCAGAGCGAGTAACAAATGACCCGATGGAAGCTGCTTACATTATGGTTTACCTGTGGAAGCAAGCAGTTGAGAAAGCAGGAACAGCGGATGATTTAGAGAAGGTAAGAGCAGCAGCTTTGGGACAAACTTTTGATGCTCCCGGCGGTAAAGTTATGCTGGAAAATAATCATCACCTTGCTAAGTTTGTGCGACTAGGTGAAGTTAGAGATGATGGTTTGTTTAACATCGTTTTTGCAACTCCAGAGGCGGTGAACCCTGTTCCCTGGAATCAGTTTGTTGCTGATACTAAAGGCTTTACTTGTGACTGGACTAATAAAACTGCACCCGATCCAGGCAAGTTCAAACAAACTTAGAGTTCGTAACGCCGCCCTCTGGGCGGTGAC
>NZ_JAQMUA010000351.1:0-10855 GCF_028330895.1 Kamptonema animale CS-326
AAAATGCTATTATGTGTGGTATCGCAGGCGAGGCTTTACTGAACCATGTAATTATAGTTCATTTGATCTTATCTTCTCTGTTAGACCCTCACGAGTGAGTGTCAGTAACAGGATACCTCATCTTTCTGAGAAAGGCTATATTACTTATGCAAAATTAAAATTTACATTTACAGCTTTTATGAGGAGATTAAAGCAGTGCAACATACAGTAAATATTGCATCTACTATAGCAGTGATAAGTAAATTTTATATTTGTATAAATACTGTTTTAACTTGCTTATCAAGTAGGTTGACCTCTTATTTTGAGGATAGTTTGGAATTGAGTTTGAGAGAAATTTGAGAGAGAGTGGCTAGGTAAAGGAACCAGCTAGTAGTGGCTAAAAAACAAAACCCTGCAACCATGAGGATTACAGAGTTTGTTTAATTAAATGGCGGGAAGTGGATTTGAACCACTGACCTTCGGGTTATGAGCCCGACGAGCTACCAGGCTGCTCTATCCCGCGTCGCTTTAATTAATATAACGCGGTCTTCTAAAAATTGCAACCCCTAAATCAAAAATAAATGATTTTTTTTTCATTTTCAATCCAGGAATTGCCACAATCCAATCACAGTATAGCTTATATCACAACATAGACAATTCCCCTACCACCTCGAGACGCTTGAATTCGCTTAAAGTCATATAAGTTTCCGACAAAGTTTCTGCGATCGCAGGACTAATCCAGCCCAACTGCTTCAATAAATGAATTGCTACCGCATACTTAGCCCGCTTCGCCCCATCCGTTACCTTAATCGCCAAACCCATTCCCTCGCCAACCCTACCAATGCACTGCACGCCTTCCGCCCCCGATTTACTCACCACTTCCCCCTCACTCAACCGCATCAATTCGGTATCGAATATACCCTCGCCTGCCACCATTACCGGGTGATGAGTCATCGCCCGGACAATGCGCTCCATATCCAAATTGTCACCGGAAGCCAACTGTGCGTACAAAGAAGCCATTTGCCCCAACTGCATAAAATAAGTAGGAGCCCCACAATCATCGCGAGCACTGATAAACTCTTCAGCCGGCATCGCCAGCATCTCCGCAACCTTTGTCAAAATCAACTGCTGCACTGGGTGTTTGCGGCGCAAGTAAGTTTCTAGCGGCCAGTGCCTTTGCTGGCAGACAGCCAACATCCCCGCGTGTTTCCCCGAACAATTGTATTGCAGAGGGCTAGTTTTCCCTTCTGGAATCGGGCACTGGAGTTTTGAGGAGTCCACGTTACACCGCCACAAGACATTAAATGCCTGTCGCGCCTGCTCAATAGTTCCTTGGTGAGAGCTACAAATAATCGCTAAATCTCGATCCGTAAGTTCATAGCGTTCTAGGGTACCGGTGGTAGTGACGGCCAGCGCTTGAAATGGCTTGAGTGCTGAACGGATAAATGTAGCTGTATCCGAGTTGCCAGCAACCGATAGAACGCGACCCCGATTGTCACAAACAGCAGCCTGGACGCGGTGCGTTGATTCAATTACGCCATCCCGCAGCAGTCTGACTTCCAACTCTCGCGCTTGCGTTCGTTTTCCCCTGGTCATATTTAGATTTATTAGTTGTTAATTGTTAATTGTTAGTTGTTGGTTGTTGGTTGTTGGTTGTTAATTGTTAGTTGTTAGCTATTGTTAGTTGTTAGCTAAACATCGGGTGAGCGATCGCTGCAAAAATGCTTGTAAATTAGCTGTAGATTATGGTAGGCGATCGCCCACCCTACAACTAACTAACTACTAACTACTAACCACTAACTACTAACCACTAACTACTAACAAAAAATACCAAATTATACCGCCAGCCAATAGGAATGAGATCAAACCATAAACAGTCTGACGCAATCGTTGCAGAATCGGTTGAACTTGGTAGGTGACAATTAACTGGTCTTGGAGCAAAACTTCAGGAGTTTTAGGCCAGGATTGACAGTCGTACCAGCCAGACTCTTCGTAAACAACAGTAGCATTTGCGAGGCGCGATCGCACGTACAACCAACCCAAATAAAGCCGCAGCAATGCCAGTCCTAAAATAAAACTAGCACCAGCCGCACCGCTGAGTATAAACTGAACCGGATGCTTGAGAGGGGCAAAGCTAGATGCAGCTATCGGCCCAGATACCAGCCAACTCCATCCCCACAACCAGGCGAGTTTCGCCAGATAGCTAGGCCACTCTAGAGTGGCCCAGCTAAAAAACCAAGACTCTTTAAGTTCTTGGTACTCGTTGACTGGTTGCTGTTCGGTGGGAACTGGACAGGTAGAAACTGAAACATCCCTCATACTGCTATCCTCTTAGGGCGGCAGAAAAGTGGATGCGCTCGGCATGACCCCAGAAGGCTTCTAGATTGTAAAACTCGCGTTCGTGAGGCATTAAGATATGGACGATCGCATCGCCGTAGTCCATCAGTACCCAAGTCCCCTCTCCTTGCCCTTCAATTCGCACGGGCATCCGCTGCCACTCTGTTTCGACCTTATGAGCGATCGCTTGGGTAATAGCTCGTACTTGCGCGTTAGAAAACCCGGTGACAATCACGAAGTAGTCTGCCAAATAGGATACTTCTGATACCTGGAGCAGTATGATATTACCTCCCTTGCGGTCTTCGGCAGCTTCGGCAATTGTAAAAGCCAGGGCGCGGCTTTCATCTAAAGAATTGCCAGCGATCGCTGTAACTTTAGTCGAAGAGTTAGTAGAAGAGTATGGGGCTTGGGTGTTATTTGTCATCAAATTCTTAATTTCCTAATAGATTTGCTAATTGCTAATTGCTAATTGGTAATTGCTAATTGCTAATTGGTAATTGCTAATTGCTAATTGCTAACCATTAACAACTAACCACTAACAACTAACCATTAACAACTAACCATTAACGAACTTTAGCCATTTGTAGCGCCCAATTGCGGGTCAGTATGCTGCGCGGGTGGATCAAACAGCGAGTTTCTAGCAAATATTTAAAAGCATAATCACAAGTTTGCCAAACTGCTGCATGAAGATTTTTTTTGCTGTGAGATCGCATTACCTCTAGCTCTGGGCTCTTACCCCGGCTTGGCTCTAAAGCATCTGCTATAAACACGATACAACTCAGTTGGCTCATACCAGGCCGTCCTAGAGTATGATTCGCGATCGCCTGCAATATTTCTTCATCTTGCACTCCGAACTCGTCTCTAGCAACCACCGCGCTAATATCAGCGTGCAGCAAGTGTGGCGCAGCTTCCAACACTGAGTCTAGCTCTAAACCTTCTGCCCTAGCCATTTCCAATAAAAGTTTGGGCTTAAAGTATTTAGCCAAATCGTGCATCAAGCCTGCCACTTGTGCTTTAGAAGCATCTATGCTATAAAGACTTGCCAACTCAGCCGCCATCTGCTCGACACCAAGAATGTGCTCGATCCGGGCAGGTGGAACGCGCTCGGAAAGCCAAACTAAGACGCGATCGCGCAGCCCCGATATTGCCAAAGTATCGCCCATAGCCCGCTGAGAATATCTTTATACGACTTACGCAGAATTGGTAACGCCCCCGTATCAGCAGTAAAATTACCCTTGTCTCGGTGGCATTACGCAATAAATGGGTAACTATATAATTCTAGCGTCTGTTAAAAATTAATAGTGGGAATTCCCAGTAATTTAACCGTGCGATCGCACCCCAGTTCGGAAATTCTCAGAGAATTTCTCAGAAATAGGGCTTGACATTATGCGCTCCCTTTGCTACGGTGAGTGGTAATAGATGTAAATTCCATCCTCAAACGCAGCGCATTGCTCATGTTTGCAAACAAATATTACTTTTATTTTTGGTGGTTTAAGCACGTTCACTTGGGGTGAATCAGATTTGCTATAAATCTCCAAGTGAACCGCAGAATTAGACCTGCGGTTTTTGTTTGCTCAATTTACAGTTTAGCTCTAGCGAAAACAGCCATGACATTATTCGATAACTGGTTTTACGGCTTTTATTTTTGGCCCCGAAGGAGTTCTGGGTAAATTGTCGTGCTGCTTTTCGCGCCTCACCCGGAACTCCTTAAAGTTCCGGGTTTTTTTTGTCACTCACACTTTTTTTTGAAGGAGAATACCACTCGTGTTAGATGCCAAACTCACCACCAAATCTAGCCTTGAACACCAAACCACAGTCAAACTTTCAGAACACGCCACTATTGGCGGTAAAGAAATTATCATTATCGGCGGGCCTTGTACAGTCGAAAGTGCTCAACAAATGGAAGAAGTCGCAACCCGACTAGGAGTCGCACCCATTCAAGCTTTACGCGGCGGTGTCTACAAACCCCGCACTTCTCCCTATTCTTTCCAAGGTATGGGAGTTGAAGGACTCAAAATTTTAGCAGATGTCAGCCAACGCCATCACCTCCCAATCGTAACAGAGGTAATGTCAATTGCTCAAATTGCCCCAGTTGTTACCTACGCGGATATGCTTCAAATTGGCAGCCGCAATATGCAAAATTTCGAGCTTCTAAAAGCAGTCGGTCAAGCAGGAAAACCTGTTCTACTCAAACGCGGTTTATCCGCCACAATTGAAGAATTTGTGATGGCCGCTGAATACATTTTAAGTCATGGAAACCCTGATGTTGTACTCTGCGAACGAGGTATTCGTAGCTTCGACAATTACACCCGCAATGTCTTAGATTTAGGGGCAGTAGTAGCGCTAAAACAATTAACTCATCTGCCAATAATTGTAGATCCTTCTCATGCAGTAGGCAAGCGGGAATTAGTCGCACCTCTGGCTAAAGCTGCGATTGCTTGTGGTGCTGATGGGTTGATCGTTGAGTGTCACCCGGAACCAGAAAAATCGGTTTCCGATGCGCGGCAGGCCCTTTCTTTAGAAAATATGATTGAGTTAGTTTACAGTTTACGCTCGGTAGCGGCGGCCGTTGGTCGCAGCCTTGCTGAAGTCCGTCCCCACTTTTCTGTTGTGCCGAAAGTTGTAGCAAAATCAGCTTAAATGGGACTTACGCAGGTTTGTTGAGTAACGTCATCGTCTCGACAGTAGAAGAACCGCCGAGACGGCCGCGTTACAAACAGTTTTGGGTAATTTCTGTTAAAATAAAAAAAGAATATTATCCTTTCAATTTCTCTATTGAACTATGGCTATCAAACTCAACGTTCCTTCAATAGTCTGTTCTGGCTGCGGCGACACGATTACCAAAGCCATCAAAACTGTCGAATCCGAAGCTAACGTCAATGTCGATGTCGCAGCTAAGACTGTCACCGTAGAAGCTCAAGCCTCTGAAGAGTCAATCAAGCAGGCAATTTCGGCTACAGGTCACACTGTTGCCTAAAGGCTAAAAGATGAAGGATTAAATGTTTTTTCCCCCATTCATCCTTCATCTAACTAACGCTATCACTCAAGACAGATGTTAGAGAATTTCCAGATTTTTGATATTTAAATTATTGGCTTTAATCAGTACAGACATAGGTGTACTTGTTGCCTGCCAATATTCAACGGCTGACCGAAAAATATCTATTGCTGTAGCCCAGTCTGAAGGGTTATTTCTAGCAAAATTCTCAGGTTGAGAGTACAGCAAAATATATCCCTTGGCAGCAACCCAATCTAGATCGGTAATACAGTCTTCAAAAGCATCCCAATTACTGCCAAAATATGCGGGAAAGCTCATCGCTTTTGCAGATGCTTTGAGCAAGTCTGTCTTGCTGGCAATATCCTTGCCCTCGATATGGAAAAATTGTAACCCGTGTTGTTGACAGAGAGAGGATAATTCATCAATTTTTATTTCTCCTGTCACTCCGTATAATCCCGGCTGGCGATCGCCTTTAATAACTTCCAGCAGTTGCTTCATGTCTGATTACTCCGTTACCCTGAAAAAGGTATTGTAATGGTCGTTGGTGTAGTAAATTTCACCACCCTCTCCAGTCACAATACGTCTTGCGCCTCGATCGCGCGATCTGGGAGTGGGTACGGTATACTCGCGGTAGTATCCTCTAGGTTTCGCGGGCAGTCTTCTTTCCCGGTTCTGAAACACAGTACCGTCTTTCTGATAGGGAAATGGCCCACCTCGCCTAATTAGATTAAGAGTATCCTTGGCTTCTGAAGGTAACTTAGTGATAGAAATAGTCGGTATTAGAGCAATAATAATACTGCCCGTTACGTTGGCTGCTATTTTTATTTGCCCTTGAACTTCAGCAGCAATTAACCCGATCGCTGCCAAGCTAGTAAGCAGCCAGCTTCCAGCTTTTCTAAATAGCTTCATGAGGTAGGAAGGATGTGTTGACTCCGCTTTTAGTTTAGCCTTCCTCGTCTAAGTGTTCGGCAACAGCCCTGTAAAGTTCCAAGACGTGGCGATCGAGAAGGCTGTAAAAAACCTGCCGCCCTTGCTTGCGATAGCTGACTAAACGCAACGCCCGCAACGCCCGCAATTGATGGGATACTGCCGATTCACTCATATCTAGCGTTGCTGCTAAGTCGCAGACGCAAAGCTCTTGAGCAGCTAAAACTGATAACAGCCGCAGACGGTTAGCATCTCCCAAAAGGCTGAAAAACTCAGCCATTCGCTGAGCTTTCTGGGAGTTGAGAACTTGGGTTTGAATGCCTTGTACGCGATCGCTATCGACTAGATGGGGGGAATCGCACGTTGGAGTATCGGTTTTTTCAATAGCTTGGGTTACAGCCTGATTAACAGCAGAGTTAGGCGGCATTATATACAATTTTTTTTAGGATCTGATTCTCATTCTAGCTTGGATCGCGCTCTGACCTAAATTGTAACAGTCCCTTCACATTACCTTGACATATATCTGAATATATGTTCAGATATTAATAATACCAGAGAAATTTACTCAAAAAAGCCATGACTACCGTAACCCAGATGAAATGTGCCTGTTCTTCTTGCCTGTGTGTTGTTAGCCTCACCGAAGCCATTGAAAAAAACGGTCAATACTACTGCTCGAATGCCTGTGCTGACGGTCATCCGAATGGCACAGGCTGTGGACACGCAGGCTGTGAATGCCACAACTAGACACGCGGATTGAGAAAGAGTTAAAGTAAATTATTCAATCTATCTATAGGGGGATGCGCTCAAGCACCCTTTATTTTTTGGGCGATTTGATTAAATTTAGGTTAAAATTGTACTAAATAAAAGTTAAAATCAGCCTGATTGAGATTGCTAAGCACAGCTTAAGAATGCGTAATCGCTATTTAAGTCAATACAATAGAAGCGAGTTAACCCCGTCATAAGTAAACAAACTGATGCAGAAAACAGACGGTGCATTTTTACAAAAGAAACGTAACGCAGGTTTTGATTCATTAAGGAGAGAGCTATGACTAAAGAGAGCGACCAATTTTTACATCCCCGCAGCCGCTACTACGGTGACTTCACACCAGAGAACTTAGCGTTTAATGCTAATTTGCAGGAGTTTGCCCAGAAAATAACCTACATCTGCTCTCTGGAGACTGGCGGAAAAATTAGCTCAGAAAAGGCTTACAAAGAAATTAAGGCACTCTGGAAACAGTTGAAAAGCTCGAAGAAAAATCTGGGAATTGACGAAAAACCCCCTAAGAGCGATGAGGGAAAATCAACAACTGAATAGAAAGCGATTCAGTCAGAGCCCCGTTAAGCCTAAAAGCTAAAACGGGGTTTTTTATCTAGGGACTAGAGGTTATACCAATACTGAAAATTTGGCAACAGCGATCGTAGTAGGTTGGGTATAACGAAGTGAAACCCAAGATCGGGATTATGGAGTTCTAGATGCGTAGCTCATCTATCGACGCATATATCGAAAACCAACATCAGTACCGCCTCTGAGCCCATAGGCAATTTGGAGATTTAGCTGGGCCATTGCTTCTAAGTATCTGGCATTTTTGAGAACTCCCGCATCAACAGGCTCAAATCCAGCATCTTGGATCAACTTAGCAACGACATCTTTTGCCTCTGGATAATCTCCACAGTAAAATCCTGTGCCTTTATGTTCGCCAAAAGTTTGTTTTCCGGATGCCATAACTTCAGCAAAAATCGTGTTGAATGCTTTGACAATTTTTGCTCCAGGAATCAATTTTGCGATTTCTTCTGCTGATGAAATTGGATGACCTAATGTGTTTGACATATAGTCTGGAACAAGGGGATTGGTGCAATCAATTACAATTTTTCCACTCAAATCGCCCAGTTCTACAATTACATCCTTTGTAACGTTGTTTGACCAAGGCGTTGCAATCACGATGACATCAGCATCTACGACAGCCTCAGCATAGGTTGTTCCGCTTGCATTTTTCCCCAAGGGTTCTGCGAGCTCTTTTGCTTTGTTTGCGTCTCGTGAACCTAAAACCACTTGATGATGTGCTAAAATAAAGAGGTTGGCGAGGTTACTGCAAACATTACCACTGCCGATGACTGCAATTTTCATCTGTGCGATCCCTGTATTTGTGTATTGGGCAATGCGATTAAAATTAATTATATCTCTTTAACTTCTTAGCTATTATCTTCAGCATAGCCCCCTTCTCAGGGATGTTATTATCCTTTGTGGTTTGAAAGAGCCTTTTGTTGTCTGCGATCGCGGCCTTCGTTGAGCGATCGCCATTAATTATTCATCTCCCTATAACGCATAAATCATCAAATTTGTCAATAGGTAAGTTCAGAGTAACGCCGTCGTCCTGGTAAAGCTCTCCCTGGAACGGCGGCGTTACAAACAATGATGGGTAAGTCCGATATTATTTAGGTACTTGTGCAGTCAAAGGTGTACACTTACCTCCCAACCCTTGAGCGATCGCACAAGTATTTTCAGCTAACATCCCCTCATAGGTATCAGCACCACTTCCAGGCGAACCCAGCCCATCGCTGTAAAGTTCCTGGGCGGAAATTTTGACATTTGCCTCCCTAGCAACGGCCTCTATCAGCTTTGGGTTAACAGTTGTCTCCGCAAAAATCGTCGGTACTCCAGTTGACTTAATTTCCTCAGAAAGTTCTGCAATCCGTTTCGGCGTTGGTTGTTCCTCCGTGCTCACTCCCTGTAAAGCCCCAGTAATCTCTAAACCGTAGGCATTGGCGTAGTAACTTAAAGCATCGTGGGTAGTAATTAATTTGCGTCTGTCGCTGGGTATGGTGGCAATTTGAGCCTTAATCCAACTATCCAACTGTTCTAACTCGCCAGTAAGTTTTTTGGCATTGCGGCTGTAGAGTTCGGCATTGCTAGGGGCGAGCTTTTCCAATTCGTCACTAATTGCCCCCACAATACCAATACCATTTCTGGCATTATGCCAAACGTGGGGGTCGGCAACCAGTTGATCTTCTGTGTGGTTGAGATCGGAGGTTTCTGTTTTCTCCTGCGTGTGGAATTCTCCCTCGTGTTCGTGTTCATCTCCCATCAAGGGTTTCGGGACAGCTTTCTCGTGGATGGCGATTTTGGGTGCAGCGTTGGTGGTGGATTGGATTAACTTCAGTAGTGTAGGTTCGTGGTTGTAGCCACCGTAAAAAATTAGGTTTGCTGTTTCAATCGCTTTGCGATCTTCTGGCTGAGCTTGATAAGTGTGGGGATCTTGACCTGGCTTGATTAAACAGGTCATATCGATCGTATCCTGGGCAATTTTGGTAGTGAGATCGCACAGAACACCAGTGGTAACAACTACTTTTGGCTTGGGTTGGCTGGTTTGAGCTTGAGTTGAGGCGGGAGTAGTTTGGCTTTGGTTTGTATCGATCGCGGTTGAATTGTTGGTATTGGTGTCTCCAGCACTGCATCCAGCGAGTTCCAAGGCGATCGCCACAGCAGCAGCACCCCAAATTCGGCGAGTTTTTTTTTGTAATCTCTTTAACATTTCCTGATTTAGAACGATAATCGTTATTAGTTGTTACTGTTATCCTATTCTAGGAGATATGGGAACAAGAATCGTTATCACAAAATCGGATTATGTTAGAAGTTCAAAACCTCGCCGTCAGTTATCAAGGGGAGTGCGCTCTCAAAAGTATTAGTTTCAAGTTAGAACCAGGGCAGTTAGTTGGAGTCCTTGGCCCCAATGGAGCGGGGAAAAGTACCTTAGTAAAAGCGATGCTGGGATTAGTGCCTATTCGGTGTGGTCGGGTGTTGTATGAAGGGCGACAGTTGAAGGAGCAGTTAGGGCGGGTTGCTTATGTACCGCAGCGATCGCAAATTGACTGGGACTATCCGGTGACAGTCTGGAATGTAGTGATGATGGCCCGTACAGTGCAGACCGGTTGGTTCCGCAAACCTTCTCGCCAGTCGCAAGAATTAGCTTCATCAGCATTGAAGCGAGTAGGGATGTGGGAATACCGATCGCGGCAAATTGGGGAACTGTCAGGGGGACAACAGCAGCGGATATTTCTAGCGCGATCGCTCGCTCAGCAAGCAGATGTGTTTTTCTTTGACGAACCGTTTAACGCGATCGACAAAACCACAGAAGAGATCGTCTTCGATATTTTTCGAGAACTGAAAGCCCAAAATAAAACTTTGCTGGTAATCAGCCACGATTTAGGTGAAACTTTAAAACAATACGATCGTTTATTATTGATAAATAAGCAGCTAATTGCGGCAGGATTTCGTCGAGAAGTGCTAACCGCTGCTAATATTCAAAAAGCTTATGGGTACGATTTAAGTTTAGTTTCAGCCTGAGAAAATTTTTAACTCATAGGACTTACGGTAATTGGTAACTGTTAACTGTTAACTGTTAACTGGTAATTGGTAATTGGTAATTGGTAATTGGTAATTGGTAATTGGTAATGGCTAATGGCTAATTCAGGAGTTACGCACCCAACCAAAGAAACCGGGTTTTTTGACGAAAATACTTCGTTTTTACCCGCAGATTCTCTCAAAAACCCGGTTTCTGGAGCCCTGAGCGTAAGTCCTAATAATTGCTAATGGCTAATTACCCATCTTCCCATCTCCCC
>NZ_JAQMUA010000352.1:0-5818 GCF_028330895.1 Kamptonema animale CS-326
CGACAATATCATCAGGGTCAGGAGTAGTCTGCAACCATCCACTCTGGTTGACTTCTCTAACTCGATAATTTCCAGGTTCAAGGTCGATAAAACTATAATTGCCACCTGTAGTAGTTGTAGTAGTTTCTAAGACAGCTTCCGTAATAGCATCAAATAAGTTGATTTGCCAATTCTCTAGTCCAGTCTCGTTAGCATTTTGAATCCCGTCGCCGTTATTATCTTCAAATTTGATGCCGCTAATGCTGATATTTTGGAAATTCCCAAAGTTATTATCAGTTAAATCAGCATTTGTTAAATTAATAGCATTAGGCGCTACTGTTTGCGTCCATCCAGATTGCAGAACTTCTTCAAGACTGTAATCACCTGGTAAAACATTGTCAAATTCGTATTGACCATTAGCATCTGAGGTAGCATCAGCGATTAAAACCCCTGAACTATCAAGCAATTGAAATTGCCAATTTGGAAGTCCGGTTTCGCCTAAGTCTTGCAATCCATTACCATTAATATCATGGAATTTTAAACCGCTAATACTTAAGCTATCAACTGATAGGGTATTGGAAAACTCTGAGGTGTTATTTGTGCCAGTAGCCGGATCGAGATTAATGGCAGAAGCCGTGATATATTGACCTGTTAATAAAGCGGGATGCGTAAAGCTGATATTGGCATTACCAGCATTGTCAGTGCTGACATTTGTAAAACCTAAAAATATTTCTCCTTCTCCGTTTCCCAAAGGATCGGCAGCATTATTAGCAAAGAACTCTATGCGGAAGTCGGTATTAGTAGAGGCATTTAATTCTGCTGTAACTACAGTGCTGTTGCTACCAACAAAGGCTGATAATAAATTAGGATAATTTTGCCCACCATTGCCGCCAGCAAAATCATTATTAGCTTTCGGTTGAGTGCTATTAGTTAGGGTAATACCTAAACCTACATTATTACTGATGGAGTTGCCTTGAATACTGTTACCAGTACCTGCGGGAATATTGATACCTGCGACACCGTTATTAACGATAACATTTCCTTCATTTGTACCAGTACCGCCGATTTGGTTGTTATTTGAACCATTAATCAAGATGCCATTTTGACTATTACCAAGCGCACCAGTACCCGTTACATCTGTACCGATATAATTGCCAATAATTTGATTGCCTGATGTGTTGGTGTCGCGGAGTTCAATGCCATTTACCAGATTCCCAGAGATAATGTTACGATCGCTCGCCGTTGTTCCCCCAATTATGTTATTTTGAGCGCCTCCCGTAATCAAGATGCCCCGCTCTCCTCCAGAAGGAGGTGTACCAATAACTGCTGGATCGCCCTCAACTAAACCCGTACCTGTAGCATTCGTGCCAATAAAATTGCCTGCGATAATGTTATTGTTAGTGCCTCCACCGTCAATCCCAATATTGCTATCATCCCCGGTGTCGATATTTCCTGAGCGATCGTTGCCAGAAACGACATTACCTCGAATCTCATTAGTTTTTGCACCGTCGGTAATCTGCACTCCCCGCCAACTGTTGCCTAAGTCATTATTCCCCGTGTAATCGGTGCCAATGAAGTTGTTTAATACTTGATTTCCATTGGCATTCCCACCTTGAATTATTATTCCAAACCGAGTGTTGCCGGAGATAATATTCCGCGCTGATGGTAGAGCTCCGCCGATGGTGTTGTTAGCGCTCCAAATCAATAGGCCATAATTAAGGTTTGGTGAGGCAACTGTCCCGCTGAGATCGGTACCTATATAGTTACCTTGAATAAGGTTGTTAGTTCCCGAAGCGATGAAAATCCCGTTTTCAGTGAACCGATCGATCGCCAAACCCTGCACGGTATTGTTCGATGAAGAAATAGACAAACCGTTTGCACCGGCACCAGCACTTGTAGCGTTGAGTTCGATTAATGGTGTACCGGTGTAAGTTGGCCCCCCTTGACTCCAGGCATTAATTAACGTGCCTGCGTTGTCTGTGAGATTGGGTAGGGGAGATAGCAGGTTTATTGTCTCGGTTGGATTCCCTGTAGTGAGATTGAAAAGGATCTCGTCTGCGCCCGCATTGCTATTTGCCAGTGCGATCGCATCTCGCAATGTGCCAACACCACTGTCAGCGTTAGTGGTTACTGTATAGGTAGCCATGATGCACCTGATCTAATGTAAAAAATAAGTTCGGTCTTGGCTACGAGTCTAGCAATTTTACGGAGATTTGTGGGGGGTTTCACCCCCTGATCACCCAAAATTTATGTAAATATACCTAAAGTTAGGTAAATTATTCAGGTTGGAGCACTTACGTACTGTGAATATATAACTAGGGGCTATGGGCTAGGGGCTAGGGGCTAGGGACTAGGGTAAAGAAGGGGCTAGAGTAAGAATGGGACTTGACGCAGTTGAGATAGTGATGACATGGGAAAATTCTTTTGGTATAGAAATCAGTGATGATGAGGCGATCGCGATCGCGACAATCAAACAGGCAATCGATCTAATTTCTTCAAAAGTAAATGCTTCAGGTGATATCGCGGGAGTATGCCTTGGGGCGCGTGCTTTTCATCGTATTCGGCAAGCTTTTTACAATGTTGGATTGCCACGCAAGCAGATTCAGCTAGATAGCAAGTGGGTGGATATTCTGCCCAACATTCCCAAAAAACAGCGTCAGGAAACATTGAACTATATCTGCGATCGCGCTGGACTGCCAAAAGCACCTGCGTTCAGTTTTCACTTTGGAGTCATCAATAGACGGATTACAGTTAGAAGTTTAGTTGACTGGGCAGTTGCAAATTACCCCTGTAGCCTCACAAGTTCAGAGGAACGATGGACTCATTTTCAAGTACGTTCTGTTGTCCGCTCTGTAATTAGAGATTTGGCTGACATCAGCGATCGAGATTTCAAAGATGATGATGCTTTTGCCTATATTCTTGGTGTTTTTTGAATCCAACTCTAACCCCTGTTCGCATCTTCAACATCCGACACATTGCCCAAAATACACTCGGTATATAAATATTTTAATATTTTAATTTTTAATTTTTAATTTTTAATTAATTAGTAGACACTTAAATTTACTATCACAATCACAAAAGGGGTTAGACCCCTGGTGTGTTAGATACAATACTATAACGTTGCAAACTTTTAGTTGTCCACAGGTGTCAAGGAATGTTGGAGTACCAACTCCCTAGAACCAGTCGCCAACATCTTCTTAAAATATCCAGTGCATTCAGGTGCAGACTTATGCCGACCCCGAAGCCGACATCCCAAGAAGCCAATAGCCACTCTGTTAAAGCGTTACTTTCCGCAGATATTCCTCGGACTAAAAACGGTAACGGTAGCTTGGTTGAGCCAAATATGGAACAGCTATTACAAGCTTTGGCGGCACAGGTGCCAAGTCACTCTGCCCAAATCGAACAATTGAAAGTTTGGAAACAATACCTAGAGCGCCTTTTTCAATTTCAGCGTTCTAGCCGGGTGTTAATGGCTGTCATGGAACCGGAGACTTTTACTCTGCGTTATGCTAACTCGGCCTTCTGCCGCTTGGCGGGTCTGGAAGGAACCCATGAGGGAACTGATTTTGGTGGTTTGTTGACAGGATTGGGTATCGGGTTGCTGGACTTGTTTGAGGACTGGGACGGCCGGACAGCGGAGCAACTCTACCGCCGTCATATTTTGTACTGGGTATTCAAACAGCTATATCAGATTGACCTGGAAAGTTTGCGAGTGCTTGATGAACCCGTAATGGCTACTGTCAAAAGTCCGCTGCACCGAGAGCATCGGTTTGTGGAATTTTGGTTGGGTTCTGAAGAGCTAAAAGTTACTCGCATTGACCCGAAAATAGATGAGTTTTCTGATTTTCATCTAAAGTTAATGCCAGTGTCGGAGCGGGAAGCTTGGCTAATGCAGCCTAATCAATTGGCAACTTTGGCGGATAGACTGCGGTTAGAAAATTACCGTGTGGAAGGTCTGTTGCTGTTAGAAGGTTTTGATGTCACGGGACAGGAACAAATTCGGCGGTTAACGCAGTTGTTGATAGATAGAGATTCAATTCTAAGACCGGAAAAGTTTAAGAAAATTGATAAACGTTTGCGATCGCTCTTTGGCGCAGATGGTAGCATTCTTTTGCGGACTGATGGCTCCGAAGCGCAACTCTTTATCTGCAAAGACGGTCACGATATCAGGCCGACAGTGTATGCGTTACAGTCTCTAGAGGGTTCTCACTTTTTGCAGGCAACGGCGGCTAATCAAGTCTGGAACGTGCCTGATTTGCGGCGGGAGTGCGAAACGGAGTGCGATCGCTACTTACGGAAAATGGGAGTGCGCTCGATGTTGCTAATTCCCTTAGTGGTGAAAACTATCAACCGCGAAGGGGGAGGAAATCAGATTTTAGGAGTAGTGGGACTAACGTGCGATCGCCCCAACCATTTTAACGGTATCGACTGCCAACACGCTCAAGAACTCATTCCCGCCTTCATTGCGGCCCTACGGCAAGCCATTCAGCAGCGCTTCACCCACATCCACAACATCCATCCCGCCGTCGAGTGGCGGTTCGTACAGGAAGCAGAGCGACGCAGTTGGGGCCTACCACCGGAGACAATAGTTTTTAGCGAAGTTTATCCCCTTTATGGTATCTCCGATATTCGCGGCTCCTCAGAAGAGCGCAACCGTGCCATTCAAGCCGACTTGCTGGAACAATTTCGTCTAGGCTTAGCGATCGTTGAGGCTTTGTGTACAACTCAAGGTACTCCCTTGGGAGAACAACTTCGACTGGATATGCTGGACTATATCAAGCATTTGCAGGAAAAAGTAACCGTAGATATGGAAGTCCGAGCCGCAGAATATTTGAGCGAGCATTTAGAAGTATATTTTGACCATTTTATGCAGTGCGGGCCGGAGGTGCAAGCAGCACTGGAAGCTTACCAAGCAGCTTGCAAAAACGAACATCAATGCGTTTATGGCGAACGGACTCGCTATGATGAAATGCTCAGTTTAATTACTGCTAACTTGCAGGAAACTTGGGCAAAATGGCAAGAGCGGATGCAGCAAATTATCCCTCATTATTGCGATATTGAATGCACCGATGGCATGGATCACATGATTTATATCGGCAAGTCAATTGATAGTAAATTTACTCCTTTTCACTTACACAGTCTGCGTTATGAACAATTAAGAGCTGTTTGCGATTGTGCTAGAACTGCTTTTCGCCTGCAAGCTGATGCTAAAATCAATTTACAACTAGCTCATTTAATTTTAGTACAGAATACAACGATCAACATTTTTCACAACGAAAATACTGAAAAAATGTTTGATGTCCAAGGCACTCGCGATATTCGCTACGAACTTGTTAAAAAACGGATTGAAAAAGCTGTTGATAAAGACGCTCAAGAACGAATTACGCAGTCGGGAATGCTAACTATTGTTTATTCTAATGAGGATGAGTGGGAAGAATATCGGCAATATTTACGCTATCTAGCTCGCGAAGGTTGTGTGGAGTCAAAAATTCAAACTGGTATGGTAGAACCGCTGCAAGGAGTGAGTGGTTTGAGGTTTGGTCGCGTCCGTATTCTTCCTTTTCCTGAAGTTGCTTCTGAGCTAAGTGAAGTAACCGTTATCAATGAAGCGGGAAATATAATACCTGTTAACTGTTAACTGGTAATTGGTAATTGGTAATTGGTAATTGGTAATTGGTAATTGGTAATTGATAATTACTCCCCTGCTCCCCCATCTCCTCTCCGATTAATTAAAAGTTAAAAATTAAAAATTAAAAATTAAATCTGACAATTTTTAATTTTGCATTTTTTTTTAATTTTGCATTTTTAATTTTTAATTGATTAAGTTGCTCCCCCGCTC
>NZ_JAQMUA010000353.1:0-4539 GCF_028330895.1 Kamptonema animale CS-326
CCTTCTAATTTAATGCTCAGGGAGGAAACTGGGCAATTGGTGATGATTGATTTTGGAGGGGCGAAACAGGTAGGGGTAGATGCAGTTAATAAAGGGAGTTTGAGTTCGACGCGACTGATTTCTCCAGGTTACAGTCCGCCAGAACAAATTGTCGGGGGTGCGGTTGGGCCTGCTGCGGATTTCTATGCTTTGGGCCGGACTTGCATTCACTTATTAACTGGTAAATATCCGGCCGAGCTCGAAGATCCTTTAACTGGCGAGTTGCGATGGCGACATATTGCGCCTTATAGTCAGAGTTTGGCTAATTTATTGGATGATATGGTGCGATCGCAGGCGCGGGAACGTCCGGTAAATGCGGCTCAAATTCGCGATCGCCTCGCTAAAATTTCTTTAAGCCAGAATTCGCCGACTTCGATTGTTGCTGTAGGTCAAGGCGTGCTCAATTTTTCCTGGGAAGTGTTGGCGACAGTAGGTGAAGGAATTGGAAGTTTAACTGTTTTACTGTTCAGCGCGATCGCGCAGACGGTGGTAGCCTCTCTAGATACTGCTTGGGAAATGGTACTGGGCGGACTGGGTGGGAGTGTAGGGGCGATCGGTGGCTTGATTTTGGCTTATTGGTCGCCTTTTGGCCCACAGTTGGCGAGTTTGCTTAATCAGGGGTTGCACGAGCTCATACCCGATCTTACCTTCAATGTCGGGGTAGAGGTGTTGCTGTTTGGATGTGCTGGTTTGGGAACTGCTTTCGGTTTGACGGATGCGGGAGGATTTCGCCAGCGTCGCCGTTATTGGATGGCGGGTTTGACGGGAATGCTGGGCTATGGATTGGGGGGGTTGTGTTGGGCGAGTGGGATAGATGAGATGATGTTAGTAGGGGCGATGGCGATCGCATCTCTGACCTTGGGAATGGGTTTGCGTAGCCATCATGGGGTTCACACTTTCGTGGCCGCGATCGCACCTTTTGCTGTGTTTGCTACTTTCAAAACCTTTAATTTTTTCCCTGACAGTTTCTTGCACTTCCTTTTACTGGCTCATTCTCAACCCAATTGGTTACAATTTTGGGGAAGCATAGCGTTTTTTGGCTTAATGGGAAGTGCGATCGGATTGTGTTTGGGCGCGAGTCATTATTTAATTGTTCCTTTATTGCGGTGGTTGGGATGGCGCTAGATTGCTAATTGTTAACTGTTAACTGTTAACTGTTAACTGTTAACTGTTAACTGTTAATTAAGAGCAGTACATACTCAATTAAAAAATGCTATAGATAAGATCGTATCCCCATAAAAACTAGGAAATAAAAATGGGCAGAGTTACCACCACCATCACAGTTACTAACCATATAGACGAGATTTTAGCAGAAAGAGGGTTTATTGCTGTAGAGCAAATCCGCTCTATTACTCTCGATAACGTTTTAGTCGATACAGGAGCAACTAGACTTTGTTTACCAGCAGATATTATTAGCGATTTGGGTTTGCCTTTGGTGGGAGATATCGAGGGAGAGACAGTAATTGTAAACAGGATGTTTCGGATGTTTAAGGATGCCACTATTGCCGTCGCTGGTAGGGAAGGAAGATATAATTGTGTAGAACTTCCCGCAGGTCAAGAACCTTTACTCGGTCAAATTCCCTTAGAAGATTTAGGCTTAGAACCAGACTTGAAAAATCAAGTGCTGAGGATATTGCCCACAGAGGGAAAACAAAGCTATATCAGAGTGTAAATTTATGCAAAAAACTCCCTATTATAGCAATCGCTTTCGTCGGTTAGGACACTCGCTCATTGCTTCCACCCTTGATTCTATTCCCTTCTTCCCCTTCTTCTTCTTCTTCCCCTAGCCCCTAGCCCCTAGCCCCTAGCCCCTTCTTCCCCTAGTTATATTTTAGTAAGTTAATGCCAGTCACGATTAACCAATTAATTCAATCTAAACAGCAAGGTCGTCAAATTGTAGTTTTGACGGCCTACGATTTCGCTATTGCTGAACTCTTAGATCGAGCAGGTGTTGATATTATTTTAGTAGGCGATTCTCTGGCAATGGTAGCGTTAGGCTATGAAACAACTCTGCCAGTAACTCTCGATGAAATGATCCATCACGCGAAAGCGGTTCGTCGCGGAGTTAAGGAAGCCTTAGTTGTGGTAGATTTGCCTTTTTTAAGTTATCAAGAAAGTCCGCAACAAGCGATGCACTCAGCGGGGAGGGTGTTGAAAGAAACGGGGGCGCAAGCGGTAAAGTTAGAGGGGGGAAACCCGGCGATCGCGCAAACAGTTTCTCAGCTAACATTAGCAGGAATACCCGTTATGGGCCACGTTGGTTTAACTCCGCAGTCGGTACACCAACTGGGTTATCGGAAACAGGGGAAAACGGCTGAGGCGAGTGAGAGAATTTTAGGGGAAGCGATCGCGCTTCAAGATGCGGGGGCTTTTGCGATCGTATTAGAGCATATTCCGGCGGATTTAGCGGCTCAAATTAGTCAAAAGTTGGCAATTCCTACTATTGGCATTGGGGCGGGGCCTGATTGTGACGGTCAAGTTTTGGTAATTAATGATTTGTTGGGGCTTTCTGTGCGGTTGCCTCCGTTTGCGAAGGCCTATACTAATTTGCGGGAAACTATTACTGAGGCCGTGCAGAATTATGCAATGGAAGTTAGAGAGGGGAAGTTTCCTGAGTGAGTTTTGATATGGTATGTTGTGGATTTATGTTTAATTAATTTCACATATTATATCATTTTCAAAGACCTGTAGGGGCGGGTTCGCCAATAGCTAAAAGCGTAGCGTAAAGACTCAAAAACCCGCCCCCACCCCACGATTGATTCGGTGGATGATTTTGTAAATTCATCGTTTCAGGTGTATTATACGGAAAGTTTTCGTATAATCGATAGTTAGGTATAATTTTACGATTCAAGAGTTTAATTTTTCACAATAACGAAAATGTCATTAGCAAAGTGTAAGGGCGTAACCAAGTCTGGCGAGAGATGTAAGCGGAATGCAACTTCCTCTGGGTTTTGTTATACCCACGATCCTGACGCAATAGCTGAACATGAAGCTCAAAAGCAATCTATACAAATACAATCTGCATTTAAGATTACAGATAGAAGGTTTAGTGAAAGACTTGGACTTAAACCTGTGTCTGAAATCCTTCAAGTTGATAAAGTAAACCAAGATTTAAGGACTTCTCTTTGGAATATTTTAATTAGAAGTTTTTTACTTAAATATTCTAGTAGTATTATGCGACCTACGACATTGAGATATAACGGTAAATACATCGATGAATTCATTGAATATTTATGGTTGTATTTCTTTAAAAAACCCTTAGATGATTTACCAACTATTAATGAGGGGTTGGTAAAAGAATTACGAGGTTACTTTGAAAAGTTTCAGTGGTATGAGATTTATGATTTTTTAGAAGTTACTATCAATTACTTTGAATGCAAAATCTTAGTAAAGGAAGTTAATGATGTATTAAGCAGAGAACTATCAGGTTTCAGGTTCATTGGAGGTGTATTTACAAATATTACAACTGAGCAAGAAGTTAAGATGCTAGAAGAAGAAGTAACTGATAAGCTTTTTCCTGCTGTGTCAAGCCATCTAAAACGTGCTCTTGCTTTAATGAGCGATCGAGAAAACCCAGATTATCGAAACTCCATAAAAGAGTCTATTTCGGCGGTAGAAAGCCTTGCAAAAATAATTGCAGAAGCACCAAAAGCTACTTTAAAAGACGCACTTCAAGTTTTAGAGCGTTCCAAAAGAATTCATACAGCCTTAAAAGATTCGTTCTTAAAGCTTTATGGCTACACTAGCGATGAGGGAGGAATTAGGCACGCTATGCTAGTCGAACCCGACCTCACTTCTGAGGATGCAAAATTTTTTCTACTTTCATGTACGTCTTTTATCAATTACCTAAAATCAAAAATATCTGCGGATAACGAGACTTAATTTCATCATTGACATTAACAGAAGCTTCACCAATAATGATAAAATTATAAAGAATCCCTTGCAGGATAAATTCTTCAATTCCCCTGAAATCCTCAAAACTCATCCCAACAGTAGCACCCTGAAGGCGAGCGATCGCATCCAAAATATCCTGAACCCGAAGCGGCCATTCCCTAGAAGGCACGAATCGCCTCCTTAAGCACCGGTTCCCGCAAATGTTCCCTCAAAGCATCCTCTGTTCCCAAATCTACAGCACACCCCAAAAGATCCTCTAAATAGTGTTGTACCCGGAACAAGTCAAATAAGCTTGCTTCTATCGAAAACTCCACTAAAAAGTCTACATCACTATCAGGTCGCGCTTCATCCCGCGCCACTGAACCAAACAAATCTAAAGACTTTACCCCCAAGCCTTTTAAGTTATCCTTGTGGGCGGCTAAAATTGCTAGTACATCTTCCCGCTTCATTATTACTTTTACCGCTACTTTACCTATATTTTCACCCTTTTGACATTGTGTCAGCCAGTATATCAATTCCGGCTGTGCCAGAATTGATATAACAACTAACAACTAATATCATGTCCGGCAAATTACTTACGATCTGTCATTGCGAGCGAAGCGAAGC
>NZ_JAQMUA010000354.1:0-4987 GCF_028330895.1 Kamptonema animale CS-326
CCCCCCCCCCCCCCACGACGACTTAACTCTCACCGAGATAAGCCTTACGAACTGTCTCATTAGACTGCAAATCTTTAGCCGTACCCTCAACTACAACTTGACCAGTTTGAATTACATATCCCCGATGAGCTACAGTTAAAGCCATCCGAGCATTTTGCTCTACCAGTAAAATCGTCGTTCCTTGGGAATTAATATCACGAATAATCGCAAAGATTTGGCTCACTAACATCGGAGCTAAACCCATACTTGGTTCATCTAATAACAACAACCGAGGACGCGACATCATCGCCCGTCCAATTGCTAGCATTTGCTGTTCGCCGCCGCTAAGCGTCCCCCCTTTTTGACTAATTCGCTCTCTTAATCGGGGAAATAAATTTAACACCAATTCCGTATCAGATTTAATCCCAAGACTATCATTACGGAGATAAGCCCCCATTTCTAAATTTTCTTGTACCGTCATCCGAGGAAAAATCAGTCGGCCCTCTGGACTTTGAGAAATTCCCAAGCGAACAATCGCCTCTGTAGACATTGAATTTATGGGTTTTCCTTCAAATAAGATATTACCTTTGCGAGGACGAATCAGACCTTGAATTGTGCGGAGAGTGGTAGTTTTTCCCGCACCATTACTACCAATTAAAGTGACAACTTCTCCCCGATCAACTTTTAGTGAAACTCCTTTGAGAGCATGGATATTGCCGTAGTAAGTATGAATTTCTTTAATTTCAAGCATATTTCTTAGGGGCTAGGGGCTAGGGGCTAGAGGCTAGGGAAGAAGGAAGAGGGAGATAGGGAGAAATTTTCCCCAATTAGCAATTAGCAATTAGTAATTAGCAATTAGCCATTATCTTCTTCTTTTCCTAGATATGCTTCAATCACGCGGGGATCGGCTCGAACTTCCGCAGGCGTTCCCTCAGCAATTTTAATACCATATTCCATAACGCTAACGCGATCGCTAATTCCCATTACCACTTTCATATCATGTTCAATTAACAGGATTGTCAAATCTAATTCATCGCGAATCCTATAAATAAACCGCGTTAAATCAGCCGTTTCATTGGGATTCATCCCCGCCGTCGGCTCATCTAATAGCAACACTTTAGGATCGGAAGCTAAGGCTCTAGCAATCTCTAATCTCCGCTGATCCCCATAAGACAAATTTTTTGCCCTTTCTGGAGATTTAGAAGTGCCTAAGCCTACAAAATCAATCAGAGAAAGTGCTTTTTCCCTAGCTTGTAATTCTTCTCGCTCTACTGCGGGAGTACGGAGTATTGCTCCTAACAATCCAGTTTTTAATCTGCTATGTCTGCCTACTAAAACATTTTCTAACACGGTCATGTTACCAAATAAGCGGATATTCTGAAATGTCCGAGCAATTCCCAAACTTGTGAGCTTGTCAGGTGGCGAACCAGTAATATCTTGATTTTCTATCCGCAACTGACCAGAAGTAGGGACATAAATGCCAGTAAGCATATTAAAAAATGTGGTTTTCCCGGCTCCGTTAGGGCCGATCAAACTAGCGATCGTGCCTTTTTCCAAAGTAAAATTAACCTGGTTAACCGCAGTTAATCCTCCAAATCGCATTGTCAGTTGATGTGCTTCCAATAGTGGCATTATTGACTCCTCGCATCGGCTAAAGATTCATTACTCGCCTCATTATCTGAGTGCAATTCCGCTTGATGTACTTTATCAGGAATCAGTCCTTCTGGGCGTACAATCATCATTACCACTAGAGTTAGACCAAACAGAAACAAGCGCAATTGCATCGGGTCTAAACTGGTTGCTAGAAAGTCTCGCAATTCTGGACTGGCAATGTTAGGTAATACGGAGGTATTGAGGAAACCTTTGAGAATTTGTGCAAGTTGTGGTAGATAAAGTCTGTCCGCAGACATGATAATAATACTCCCCAAAATCACACCACTCATATTGCCTAAACCGCCTAAAATTACCATACATAAAATGATTACAGAAACCGAGAAATCAAACACGCTAGGGAAAATGGCGCTGATATAAGCGGCGTAAAATGCACCTGCAAATCCCGAAAAAGTAGCCCCCATTGCAAAGGCTGATAGTTTAGTTTTGACGAGGTTAATTCCCATCGCACTAGCGGCGAGTTCGTCTTCGCGCATAGCGGCCCAAGCCCTTCCCAGACGGGAATCTCGTAGCCGTGAAATCATAAAGTAGGAGAAGACAACTAGACATAAAATTAAGTAGTACCAAGGGTAATAGTTGCCCGCACTGAATGTACCAACTATGGGCAGAAATGGGCGACCAATAGGGTTAATTCCAGCTTCGCCACCTGTGAGGTTAAGGGGTTGTTCGCAGCCCAAAAAACAAATTGCTATTTCTGGATGACCAAAGATGGAACCTAACAGTTTAGATATCGGTTCTTCTATCCGCACCGAAGTTAAATTTCTGAATACAACGGGTATAATTTCCCCAAATCCCAGGGTGACAATTGCCAGATAGTCACCTCTTAATCTTAATGTAGGCGCACCTAAAATTACGCCCGCGATCGCAGCCACTAAAGCCGCAATTGGCAGTACCGCCCAGAAGTTCCAATATAAGTTAAGTTGCGGAGAGGAGAGTAAGCCAGTAGTATAAGCGCCGATCGCGAAAAAAGCTGCATATCCCAAGTCAAGCAAGCCAGCAAAACCTACAGGAATATTCAAGCCCAAGGCGAGGATAATAAAAATTTGAATCTGTACGACGGTAGCTATCCATTCGGTTTTTGCTGCTGCATCGACAAAGGGAAAGGAGATGAGGATGAAAGCCAGTGTGACTAGGGTAGCTAATCGTTTGCGATCGCCTGGTATTCCCTGTAGGGTTCCCATGATTGCGCCGGCGAGAGTGGCGATCGCTAAACTGCAAGTACCGTAAAGTAATGTAGTCGGGAAGGGTACAGGAAATTGACCAGAACTCGGTCTGAGTATAACTCCTTCTATGACGCTGGCGATCGCCAGCCAAATTCCTAATGCTAATCCCGCCTCAATACCCAGTCTCGCGCCGATTTTTGGGCTATAAATCTTCTCGTTGCGACAGCGGATGAAACCCACACCCGCACCCAGCAACCAACCGATCACTGAACCACTCCAACCACCAAAGATGAGAACGGTTAAGGCTGCGATCGATCCCACAATACCACTCGACTTAATTGCTTTAATTATCTTTTTGTTCATAATTGTTAATTGTTAATTGTTAGTTGTTAGTTGTTTCATTCTTTAGTCCGCGTAGGCGGACTTCGTTTGTGTAGCTGCGGTTTCAACCGCCGAATATATCAAGCAATAAACTTAAGCAATTACCAATTACCAATTACCAATTACCAATTACCAACTTACACCTTTTCCTGAACATTCTCTCCTAATAAACCTCCCGGTCTAAATGCCAAAATAATCACCAAAACCGCAAATACCCAAGCATTAGTCCAACGGCTAGATAAATATTGATCGCTAATAGACGATAATTCTCCAATCAAAACTCCCCCCAACATAGCCCCGACAATATTGCCAATTCCACCCAAAACTGCTGCCGTAAAAGCTCTTAATCCAGCAGTAAAACCCATTGTAAAAACAATAGTGTTATTGTACAATCCCACCAATAGCCCAGCAGCACCAGCAAGCGCACCGCCAATTAAAAAAGTTAGAGCAATAATCTGATCGACATTAATTCCCATAATTTTAGCCGCATCTCGGTTTTGAGCAGTAGCACGCATTGCCTTTCCCCAACGGGTGTACTTCACAAATAGGTGCAGCGAAACCATCAACACTGTGGCAACTACTAATACAATCAAATCTTTGGTTGTAAATACAATACTGCTATCAATCCCCAAAGCTTTAAGAATATCAATTCTAGGCAAGAGATCGGGAAAGCTTTTAGGGGCCGCAGAGTTTGTTCCCATCACAGGGAAAAAAGCTCTCAAACCTCCCCAGAATAATCCCATATTTTGGAAAATAAAAGAAACTCCAATTGCTGAAATTAACGGCGCTAAACGGGGAGCATTTCGTAAAGGCCGATAGGCATAACGTTCAGTAATGATATTCATTCCAGCACAAAAAACCGTGCTAGCGATCAAGGCAACCAACATGGCAGGAATAGCCACTACTAGCGGTGCAGCATCCTGAATACCCAAAGCACCCATCACTGTTAAAGCAGCAAAACCACCCAACATATACAAGTCGCCATGAGCAAAATTGATCAGCTCAATAATGCCATAAACCATCGTATAACCCAACGCAATAATTGCAAGTAGGGCACCATTAACAAGACCTACTAACAATTGTTGAATCAAAACTTGAGGGCTACGGACTATTTCTACAACAATCCGAGGCAAGTCAAATCCAGCAATCGGCCCTAACAGTAAAATTATGTAAGCTACACCTAGATACAGAAGGATAATCCGCCAATTTTTCATTATTTTTGCTAATTGCTAATTGCTAATTGCTAATCGCTAATGGCTAATGGCTAATCGCTAATTGCTAATCGCTAATTGCTAATTGCTCATCGCTAATGGTTATACGAATTGCTACCCCTTGATGCCTGTGATAGCTGGGGTGCTAATTGCTAATTAAGCGATATAGCAATCCTAAATCATTTGTGAATTTCTTACTCCCTCCCCTTAGCAAGGGGAGGGTTGGGGTGGGGTAAAAAATTTACGGTTCATTTAGGATTGCTATAGTTATTGGCTAGTGATTAGCACTTAACATCAAAACTACTAACCACTAACCACTAACCACTAACAATTACTCATCTTTGAGTACGCTTACAAACTCCCACTTGCCATCTTTAACCACATTTCCCGACATCGTAGTAATGCTAGTGTCACCATTAGCATCAAAACTCCAATTACCGAGTAATACCAATTTAATATGAAGCTGCATAGAATAAGGCTTCAAGAATGAAATTGTAAGAAGATAACGAAATGATTTGTTCAGGGGTGATTTGTGCCAAAACTTGATTCAGTCGTTCGCGCAATTGAGCAAGTGTCAGAAAC
>NZ_JAQMUA010000355.1:0-23128 GCF_028330895.1 Kamptonema animale CS-326
ATTATTTCAATTTACCTAATTTAGGTAAGTTTGACGGGCTGTCGTGACTTTAAAACCGCATAAGTTAAATGAAAAAAAAATTGGCTCTCAGTTTTCACAACTGATAAAAAATTTTAAGTCACATCTGCGGAATGTGGGTTGCAATATCGGAAAGCGTTGCGCGATCGCCCTCAATATTTCGCCTATATCGGGTGCATCCTCAGCAAGGGTTGAGTCATGCTTTCGCTCTTTCAAATCCTTTAAAATATTGAAGATCCCGATTGCTAGCAGTTCATCAGCATCGTTCAATAAACCCAACAATAAGTTGAGATATTCTTTCTTGCCAAGGTGGTAAATTGCTCCCATTACCTCAGCTTTTATGCTGAGAGAAAACTCTGAATTGATATAGTCTTCTAGTTTGGGTAATATCTGCGGCGTGGCTAAAAGACCAATAGAATTAGCAGCATAACCTCGTACTTCGTCGTATTCATTAGTATTATAGAGTGAAAGCTCTAGGGTTTCTAAAGCTTCAGGTTCTTCTAAATACCCAAGGGCTTCTGCTGCTGATGCACGAACTACCCACCAATAGTCACTTATTAGCAAAGATTTTATAGCTTCAAATGCAGGAGTATAACCAAGCGATCCAAGAGCTTCGACTGCTTCACACCTAACCATTTCTTCTGGATCTTCAAGTAAAATCATTAGTTCAGGGCCAACAGTTTCTAAATCTTCTATTCCCAGATACCCTAAAGCCTCAGCCGCACACGAGCGAATACCTGACTCAGGCGACTTAAGCAATCTTATTATTTTTGGGACAGCCTCATAAAAATCAGTACGAGGAAGCTCTATGAGTGCTTTTACTTGCAGTGCATAATCATCAGAATCACAATAACTTAGCAGCGTTTCACAGCTTAACTCATCCATTATTGTTACCTACTTTTTACGAGCCTAGTTTAACATAGACTTAATTTGTAACTTGAGAGGTGTTCTCCGTGCAGTACGCTTACATTAATTACATCGGCAAATTTTTACCAGGCTCACCTGTCAGTAACGATGAGATGGAAGACTATCTCGGAAAAATAGGCAATCGCCCCTCTAAAGTCAGACAACGTATTCTCAAAAGCAATGGCATTCAACAGCGCTATTATGCCATTAGCAAAGAACAAAAAACTCTCTATTCTAACAGTCAAATGGCCGCCTATGCCGTGCGGGATGCTATCTCCAAATCCCATCTAGAACCAGCCACCATTGACTTGCTTGCTTGCGCCACAACCATCCCAGATTTATTAGTACCTGGATTTGCTAGCATGGTGCATGGAGAACTGCCAGAATTACCTCCTTTAGAAATTATTTCAACTCAAGGCGTTTGCTGTGCGGGAATAGCCGCTTTAAACTACGCCGCTTCTCAACTACAATTAGGCAAAAGGCGAACTGCACTTGCGGTTGCTTCTGAGTTTGCATCTCGCTTGTTCAAACACACTAAATTTGAAACCCAAACTTCAGTTAAAACTCGGAGATCTCTTCCCTTTGACACCGAATTTTTGCGCTGGATGCTCTCCGACGGTGCAGGCGCATTCTTATTACAAAATCACCCTCTTACTACAGGAATTAGTTTAAAAATAGAATGGATTGAACTAATTTCCCATGCTAATGCTTATCCCATTTGTATGTATTCCGGCTTAGAAGAGGAAAGCTCAAAAACAAGCTGGTTAGATTACCCCTCCTACGCAGATGCAGCCGCAGCCGGAGCCTTTGACTTGCGCCAGAATATTCGATTGCTAGATAATGTGATAAAATTAGGAGTAGAAGGATGGCTGCGGTTAATTGCAGCAGGCCGCGTTAACCCCCAGGAAATCGATTGGTTGCTCTGCCATTACTCTTCCCACTTCTTCCGGGGGCAAATTGTGGAACTGCTAGAAAAAGCAGACTGTATGATTCCTGAAGAAAAATGGTTTACTAACCTTTATACCAGGGGAAATACAGGTTGTGCTTCCATTTACTTAATGCTGGAAGAACTCTTTAATTCTGGCAAATTGCAGCCCGGACAAAAAATCTTTTGTTTTGTACCAGAAAGCGGTCGATTTACTACTGCTTATATGATGTTAACCGTTGTGGAAAATTTACCTGAAGTTACCGCAAGTGTTGATTTAACTGAATTGCCTGTCACCTCTCCCCTTGACAGCTTTAAACCTGCACGGCTTGATTCTCCCCAAGCCTATTTATTGCGAGAATTAGCATTAGTTTGGCTAGAATTTGAGCGAAAATTGCGCTCCGTACCAATTCTACGGAAATTACACGGGGGAGAATTTACCATTGAAGATTATAAAGCTCTGTTGCGAAATCTCCGGCCGCAAGTTGTAGAAGGAGCCCGTTGGATTGCTCGTGCTGCTTCTTACATGACTGATTTTCGCCTCCGCTCTACATTTATCGGCCATGCTCAAGACGAGCACCGAGATTTTCAAATGTTAGAGCGAAATTACGTTTCTGTTGGCGGCGAATTGGGGGAAATTGTAGGAAGTGAAAAGAATATTGGTAGCGAAGCTTTATCAGCATTTATCTTTCACCAAGCCTCCCAGGAAAATCCAGTAGACTTAATTGGGAGTATATTTATTATTGAAGGGTTGGGGAATCAGCTTGCTGGCAAGTGGGCGAAACAGATTCAAGAAACCCTGGGTTTGCGAGGAGATCAAGTGTCATTTCTAGCTTATCACGGAGTGAATGATGAATCGCATCTTGGTAAGTTGGAGGAATTAATTAATGCAGAATGGATGACAGACGGGATTGCCCGTCGCATTGTTAAAACTGCTCAAGTCACTGCTCGTTTATACCTACTGCAACTGGAGGAAATTCGCTAATGCAAATTATTCAACCTCAAAAGACTGAAAATCTAACAGAAGTTAAGAGCAATTTGCCCTACAGTCCTCAACCTTACAATCGATTAAATCCTAATCATTGGGACGTGCTTTTTGTAGATCAGTCTATCCCCGTGGATTTGGTCGCAAAATCTTACATGATTCGGGATTTACACAACTGGACTCGCAGTTATTTACTGATTCCTATTAAAATAATTGCGAACTTGTTGCTGGCTGTAATTATGACGGTGAAGCGCTTGCTTCCCTTTCAATTTAGTGCTTACACTTTAATGCACAAGTCGGCTGCATTTTTCTTGAATAACTTTGTTTCTCCTGAAGCTTGTTATTTGATTGTGCGGCATATTTGTCTCGGTTCCAATATTGTCAATTTTTTGATTGATAACGGCCCCGATCCGCAGATTCAAAAATCAAATCTCTATCCGCGCACTGTTGACGATTTAGCTAATAATGCTTTTTTGGAACATGACCTAATTCTCTATAACTTTGTTTGGGATTACAATCAAGCAATGCAAAATAATCCTAATTGGTTACAGGAGATTAAAAAGCGCGGAGTTAACTACTATAGCATTCAACCTGCGGAAGTAGAAATTGATTTTCATAAACGCCGCTGGTTGAGGGTTTTAGATTTGGAATCTGCGATTGAGTTGTTTAAAGTGTTTTATTCTCTTTGTTTAACTAGCGATGAGTTTGCGCGGGCAGTAATCTCGCTTCAGTTAGATGAAAACTTTGGTATTTATATCAGTCAGATTACGGATAATTATGACTGGAATCATGTAATTAGAAATCGTCAACCTCTTGCTCCAAATAGTCCTTTTAATGCAGCTCGCGATTTGTTTTTACACGGTATTGTGTCGGAATATCTTTACCGCTATCTGGAGATTCGCAAGCAGATGGTAGAGTAAAGTTTAAATATTAGAAATTGCGTAGAGGGTGAGTTCGTGACTCAAAGTCACGATCGACGTGCAGTAAATAGGTGCGATCGCTACTCTTTTTTAGCTAGTTTGCTAAATACTTGACAAATATTTGAGTTTGTGGTATATAGCCGAAGGACTAATATCAAATTTTAAATTGGTGAGGCGCGATCGCTTTTGGTTCTGAGTTGGGCAGCATAGAGATAGGTACTTTGTTAGTGCCTGGTTGGTAGCGATCGCATGGTATTGTGAATGGAAGGTTTAGGGAAAAAATACAATAAAGCCCGCGAAATGCGGAGTCAGCGGGTTAAGCAGATTTTTGTTTTGGTGTCGATTGTTTCCTTTGCTGGTTCTACGGCTTTTGGGATTGGTAAGCTTTTCTTAGAGGGTTTGAATCGGCCTCGACTTGTTCCGGCTCAGACTGCTAAAGCATTATCCTTGGCTGATGAGGAAAGGGGTTATGAGTTAGTTTTGCAGCGGGAACCGGAGAATCAGACGGCGCTGGAGGGGTTGGCGGATGTGCGGATGCAGATGGGGAATAACAAGGGCGCTGTTGAGCCTTTGGAGAAGTTGGTGAAGTTGCATCGCGATCGGGCTGATTATAAGGTATTGTTGGGGCGGGTGAAGGGGAAGTAGGAAGGATTAGGGGGAGGGGTGAAATGTGAGGATCGATAAACTCGTCGTTATTACAGTAGATTGATAACTTTTAAATTAAATGGTTCTTAATAATTCAAATTGCTGATTTAGTTTTATAAAGGATTGAATATGGGCATAATACGCATGGGGCCGCCGACCGAAATTATATACAAACTGAAAGAAGTTTACGGGATTAATAATTTTATTGAAACAGGAACTTATCAAGGTCATACAGCATACTGGGCAAGCCAAATATTTGAACAAGTTTTTACAATAGAGTATTCTCAAGACATTTATCAAAAAGTTACAGAAAAATATGGTCATATCAAAAACATAGACTTTCTGTATGGTGATAGCAGAAACCTGCTTGATAGTACAGTATCACAGCTTGAAAGCTCGAGTTTATTCTGGCTTGACGCTCATTGGAGCGGAGGGCTAACTTATGGGGAAAGGGATGAGTGTCCCTTAATAGCAGAAATCGAAGTTATCAACCGCTCCGACTGCGAACACTTTATTTTTATTGATGATGCCAGATTGTTTTTATCTCCTCCACCGCAGCCCCATTTACATCAACAATGGCCGGATATTAGTGCAGTTTTAAATTTGTTGAATTCAGGAAAAAACAGCCGGGATATTGTAATTGTTGATGATGTTATTATTGCTGTTCCGGCACTGGCTAAAGAACTAATTGTTCAGTATTGTCAATGTTTGAACACAAGCTTAGGCAATACACGCAGCGAGAAACAGGAACAACGGACTCAAAGCACTGGAGGAGCTAATAATAATATTAATAACGCAGAATCTATAAATAACTATGAATTGAAAATTATAGAAAATTTTATTGCTTCTGGCAATGTGGTTTTCGATATTGGGGCAAACATAGGTAGTTGGACAAATCAAGTATTAAACATATGCTCTGACGTTCAAATCCATTTGTTTGAACCTGCACCGCCAATATATCACACTCTTCTACAAAACCTAGCTGAACCGATTAAAAGCGGTCAACTCGTGTTAAACAACTTGGCAATAGCACATCAACAGGAAATTAGGGAATTTTATTATTACGAAAAATTTTCAGGGTGGAGTACCTTTCACCGCCGATTTGACATTGAAAAACAATATAATATTCAGTCGCCTCAGCCATTTCAGATTTTAACAGCTACCCTTGATGATTATGTCCAAACAAGGGGCATAAAGCGGATAAACTTCTTGAAAATTGATACAGAAGGCGGTGAGCTAGAAGTCCTTTACGGAGCAACTAACCTATTGCAAAAAGGCAAAGTAGATTATATTCAGTTTGAGTATGGTGGAACATTTGTCGATGCCAACATCACATTAAAACAAGTATTTGATCGTTTACAAAAGTTTCGTTACACAATCTTTAAAATACTGCCCAATGCTTTACAAGCATTACCCCAGTTTTTACCGGAATATGAGAACTACGAGTATAGCAACTTTTTAGCCGTGAATGAGAGATTCACAGCTTTGATTGTGAGTGAAGCACGAAATCTCCTTGATTTGCAGCAGCTTTGCATAAAACATTCTGTTACACCGCGCGGCATTATTCACATTGGGGCACACGAAGGCAAGGAAATTGCAAGATATCGAGCAATGAATGTGGAAAGGGTACTGTTTGTTGAAGCCAACCCTGCTGTCTTTGAACGTTTGAAAACGAATATAGCTGGTTTGTCTAATGTGCTAGCGGTGAATTGTGTAATTAGCAATATCAATGGCACAAGCACATTATATGTAACTTCTATGGATCAAAGTAGTTCAATATTGCCCTTGAAGGAGCATCAAAAGGTTTATCCAGAAATAAAGGAAGTTGAGCGTGTAATTTTGGAGTCAAGAACCATCGATACACTACTGCAAGAAATGCAACTCAATCCCGCTGATTTTAATATTTTAAACATTGATATTCAAGGTGCAGAGCTGTTAGCTTTGCAGGGAGCCACTAACCTTCTTAAACACATTGAAGCAATTAACACGGAAGTTAATTATGAAGAACTGTATGAAGGATGTGCTTTAATTGATGATATAGATGATTTTTTAGAGATTCATGGCTTCGATCGCGCCGCAACTGCAACACCATACCATCCATCTTGGGGTGATGCGTTTTATGTGAAAAAGCCAGTAATTACAATATCCACGCTTGGCAGAAACGGGCGGTTTGCCAATCAAATATTTCAGTATGCTTTTTTGACAATATACGCAAAAGAACATAACTTGAGAGTAGAGACACCAGCCTGGATTGGTCAGTATCTGTTTGGATGCAAAGAGCCGCCGATATCTCAGCATTTACCTGTAATTAGCGAAGAAACTAATAACCTTTTAGAAGCTCGCATACCTAATACAAAAGAAATATTTAAAAATGTGGATTTCTGGGGCTATTTTCAGTACCATACAAAGTATTACGCAGCGCACAAGGAGTATTTTCGGTCTCTGTTCCAACCTGTGCCGGCAATAGAAACTCAAATGAAGGAGGCGTTGGATTGTTTGCGAGCGCGCGGCAAAACCCTTATCGGTTTGCACTTGCGGCGGGGAGATTACGGCTACAGCCATTTCTTCATCGCGCTGAGCGAATGGTACAAACAATGGCTAAAAGGTTTGTGGGAAACCCTCGACGAACCAATACTATTTATTGCCAGCGATGAACCGGAAAAAGTTTTAAGTGATTTTGAGGAGTATAATCCTGTCACGACTAAAGATTTAGGTTTGGAGTTACCGGAAGCAGAATTTTATCCAGATTTTTATTTATTGAGCCAGTGCGATATCACAGCAATTTCCAATAGCTCATTTTCCTTTGCAGCTTGTATGCTCAACGAAAAAGGCAAATATTTCTTTCGTCCGCATTTGTCTGCTCAAAAACTTATTCCTTTCGATCCGTGGAATAGCGAAACGATTTTGCGTAATTATATGCCAATTAACTTTTTGACAATCGTCCTCAATGGCCAGCCTTTTATCCGCTACCACATAGAAGTATTTAAACAACTGCCCTTCAAGTGGCACTGGCATATTATTGAGGGAGTAGCTGAGCAAAAACACGATAGTGCTTGGATGCTGAAATTCGGCGGGCAGATTACCGACGATCTTCACGCTCATGGCCGTAGCAAGGACGGGACAACAGAATACTTAGATGAACTAGCGCAGCTCTATCCAGAGAATATAACAATTTATCGGAAACCTGCGGGAGTTTTCTGGGATGGAAAACTAGAAATGGTCAATGCACCCCTAGAAAGCATTAATCAGGAGTGCTTGCTGTGGCAAGTAGATGTAGATGAACTGTGGACTGTTGAGCAGATTTGTACTGTTCGGCAAATGTTTACAGACCATCCAGAAAAAACAGCAGCTTACTACTGGTGCTGGTTTTTTGTCGGAGAAAACCTGGCTGTAAGCACTCGTAAATGTTATTCTCAGCACCCCCAGCAGGAATGGTTGCGGACTTGGAGGTATAAACCGGGAGCGAGGTGGAAAAGACATTCGCCCCCCTGTTTAGTTGAGCCTTTGGCAGACGGTGAAGTTAGGGATATTGCTACTGTCAATCCTTTTTTCCATGAAGAAACAGAAAGGCTAGGCTTGGTGTTTCAACACTTTGCTTATGTGACACCTGAGCAACTGCGCTTTAAGGAACGGTATTACGGTTACAAAAATGCAGTGACAGAATGGATGTCTCTGCAAGATGCAACGAGTTTTCCCGTGCGTCTAGGCAATTATTTTTCCTGGGTGTCAGACGGAACGCTGGTTAATGTCGTAGAGGCACTGGGAATAGCACCGATCGCACGGCGAGAAAAGGATAGTAATGAGTGGCATTTCGTGCAGCCAGAAAAGATGCAAAGGCAAACTACGCTTGCCCAACAGCCCCCCACGATTATTGTGGACGGCGTGTTTTTCCAGCTTTACAATACGGGAATTGCTCGCGTGTGGCGATCGCTTTTAGAAGAGTGGGTGAATCAGGATTTTGCTAAGCATATAATTGTGCTCGATCGCGCCGAAACAGCACCAAAAATACCGGGTATTAATTACCGTCCTGTTCCGGCTTATAGTTATGACAGCACAGATGCCGATCGCGAAATGCTCCAGCAAGTTTGTGACGAACAGGAAGCAGACTTATTTATCTCGACTTACTACACAACCCCGATCGCCACAACCTCTGTATTCATGGCTTATGATATGCTTCCCGAAGTATGGGGGGCTAACCTGGACAAGCCAATGTGGCGAGAAAAGCATCGCGCTATTAACCACGCATCAGCTTATATTGCAATTTCTCAAAATACCGCTTCCGATTTAATCAAATTTTTCCCAAATATTGCTGAGGAGTCGATCGCCGTAGCTCATTGTGGAGTCGCCAGCAGTTTTTCGCCAGCAAATCAAGAAGAAATTAGCTATTTTAAGACCAGGTACGGGATATTCAAACCTTATTTCCTTGTGGTGGGTGCTGGAGATGTTCATAAAAATACAGATTTGTTCTTTCAAGCTTTTGGTCAACTTCCTACAAGACAAGCATTTGATATTGTCTGTACGGGGAAACGTTTCCCATTTAAAGATGAGTTTAGAGAATATACATCAGGTAGTGCAGTTCATATACTGGAACTTAGCGATCGCGAGTTGAGTTTCGCCTACTCTGGTGCAGTTGCTCTCGTTTATCCTTCAAAATATGAAGGTTTTGGTCTACCAATTTTAGAAGCGATCGCTTGTGGATGTCCCGTCATTACTTGTCTTAACGCTTCTATCCCTGAAGTTGCCGGTAAAGCAGCCTTATATGTGAGCGATACTGACTTTAACGAGCTTGCAAAGGCACTTTGCGAGGTACAAAAGCCAAATGTCCGCAGAGCTTTAATCGCAGAAGGACTAGAACAAGCCAAAAAGTTTTCTTGGTCAAAAATGGCAAGGGTAGTTAGCACGACTTTGATAGATGCTGCTTTCCCAGCTTTAAAGCTGAGGAAAATTAATTTAATCATTTTCCCAGAGTGGTCAGCATCAGAAGAGTCTATTGGCACAGATTTGACAAAAGCGATTAGGGCGATCGCTACTCACCCTGACAGAATGAAGATGACATTACTCCTAGATACTGCCAACATTTCTGAGGAAGAGGCAAATCTGGCTTTATCAGGTGTTGCCATGAATCTTTTGATGGAAGAAGATTTAGACGTTACTGAATTTGCCGAAATATCGTTAGTGAGAAATTTGGAGCAAAGGCAGTGGGATATTTTACTCGGTAGAATACAAGCTAAACTTGCTCTGGAGAACGAAAATGAACAGGCGATCGCAGCCATCAAAGCAGAAAGCATCCCTTCCTGCGATCTCGATAGCTTCAGCCACAGGCGAGCTGTTCATTCAGAAACAGGAGATTGGAAGTTCATTTCTCTAGAGCGAGAATCTCTGACAAATCCTCAAACAGAAACAGAGTTTCAAGAACAATCACCTGTTGATTGCTACTTAGAATATATTAAAACAAATTGTCCAACTCTAGATTTAAATACTTGGTTGGGCATAAAGTCAAGTCTTGAAACTACATCTTGGGACAATCCTGTATCCGCAGTAGATTTGAATAATTTTGCTGTTGTAGCCTTGATACAAGCCGAAGGTTGTCCAGACTTATCCGTCAAAGAACTCTATTTTAATATGGCATTAGAAGCTTTAAATAGAGGAGTAGAGTTACGCGAGCATCCTCTCTGTACTGCTCATCTTGCTGTAACGCTTGGCATGACAGGAGAAATATTAGAATCCAGTCAAATTTCACTGGCCTCATTTATCGATACTCTCCACTATGCTGATAGCTCTGTTAATAACATTCAGCCCGCTATTGTATATTTACCTGAAAAAAATAACAATTTGAGAAGTTACCGCAACGAAAATATCACTCCAATTATACAAGCAAAAGAGGGTTATACTCAAGCAATTATGTTGTTGACAGAAGTGCTGTGTCGGTCACTACTTGTCTCTTACAACACGAGAGGAATTTTCATCAAAAACTTAGCATCTCAAGTTTTCCCTGATTCCATTTCAATCAATTTAACGCTGGGAATATCAAGCTTGATAAACAATCTATGGGAAGGGTTGTTATACCTGCACCGCGCTAGACAGAAAGCTCCCGATTCAGCACCGATTTTGCAAGCACTCTACCTCGCCTACAAAAATTTAGAACAGACAGAAAAAGCAAATTACTGGCTAAATTATGCGCGCAATTTATACAAAAATAAAACTCATGCTCTAGAGTGGAGATGGACAGAATTAAACTTGGAAAGTTATTTCACTTACGTACCATTTGATGGCCAAATGTTATTGGCGGTTGAATCAAATTTCCAAAGTTATGCGACTGGAGTATTGATTTCAGAAGGAGACTGGTTTGAAAAAGAAATGGAATTTTGGCGCAATTCGATCAAACCAGGCATGACGGTTATAGATGTGGGTGCGAATGTGGGGGTGTACACCTTTAGTGCAGCTCGCCGCGTAGGATCTAGGGGTCGTGTTTTAGCAGTCGAACCTTTTTCAAGCTGCGTTCGCTGTTTACAAGAAAGCTGTAAAATCGGTAAGTTCGATTGGGTGAAAGTTTGCGCCGGCGCTGCGAGCGATCGTGAAGGAAAAGCTCGGTTGTCTCTTTCTCGGGCCAGTGAACTCAACAAAATTGTGGTTGGCGAATCTGCTGAAAAAATGCAGCCGGGCACCTTTGAAGATGTTACCTGCTTTACTCTCGACAGCCTAATTGAACAAGAAAATCTAAGCACAGTAGATTTTCTCAAGATAGATGCAGAAGGGCATGAACTCTCTGTATTGACTGGTAGCGACAAAATTTTGTCTGAATTTTCCCCTGTAATCCTTTATGAAAATACCGACGTAGGCCAACGCAGCAATTTAGCTGCTGCTGATTATCTCAGAGGTAGAGGATATCGATTATTTATCTATCAACCTTATTTGCAAAAGTTGCTTCCTGTAGATTCTGCTGAAGATTTGCAAGGAAACCTTAATGTCATCGCTTTACCTAGCCATCTTAATGATTTACAATCTCTAAATCTATCCGAAAATTTTTCATAATTCAAAGGGATTCCTTATGCCTGTTTTTCTCAACAGTTTGAAAAAAAGCGGTCATTTAGACCGGATTTACATGACACTCTGTAATATTGGCTGTCGTAAATTAAGTAGCGAAGATGACTACGGCAGCCAGGGATGGAATATTTTTGCACCTCGGCTGACTATCTACGGTTTTGATGCAGATGCAGATGCTTGCGAAGCTGCCAATGCTGACCTTGAAGCACGACAAGTCAATTGGACTGAAAAACATATTCCTTTAGCTTTAGCAAAGTCTGTAGGTGAGTCTACACTTTATGTTACACAACATCCTATGTGCAGTTCGCTTTATCCACCTAATGAACCTTACTTGGAGCGTTTTTCTGGACTACCCGAACTTGTAAACTTAGATTTTTGTATGGAACTTGAAACCACCACTTTAGATGAGTTTTGCCACCAGGAAGGAATTGATGAAATAGATTTCCTACAAATTGACGTTCAAGGTGCAGAACTTCAGGTTTTAGAAGGTGCTGCGGAAATCTTAAACCGAAGTGTTCTAGCGGTTCAGGCTGAAGTAGAATTTTCACACTTATACTCAGATCAGCCCCTGTTTGCTGATATTGACACCCATCTTAGAAAACAAGGTTTTACACTATTTGATTTAGAACCAGCATATCGGCTTCGTGCTAGAACACCTATTAGCTCAGCAGTCCGAAGCGGTCAATTGCTTTGGGGAGATGCTTTTTATTTTCGGGATTTAATTCAACATGACCTTGACAGCCCCTTAAAAACACCAGATAAAATTCTCAAGTTAGCTTGCCTGGCGGATCTTCTCAATTTTCCCGACTATGCTCTAGAGTTACTAGAGTATTTAACTTTGGAGTACGGCAGCAACCCTCACTATAACTTTGCCAACAATATCGTTGAGAGTTTGGCTCAATTTCCAGAGCTTGTCAGCCAAGGACTAGGTTCCCTGCCTGTCGTGGCAAGAATTCAAGATTACATTAGCGATCGCGATGTTGACTCATTCCAGGCAAGTCAATCGCTCAATCAGCAGTCGATTTCTCCTTTTGATTGAAGATACTCCTATGCAGCAGCAACGTCATTGAAATCATCTCTGTTGGAAAGGCAATTCGATAATGCTAACTTTGGAGATAAATTTCCCACATTTGCTCATAGGCTTTTTCCATATCACGAGTAAACTGCTGAGCATTCCAAAGCGGAGAAGTTTGCCTGGACTGTTGCAGTTTCCACGAAATTTGCTGCCGCAAAGCTGCATCTTTTCCTAAACGAGTTCCCCATTCTACATATTCTTCATCACTCCAAGCAATACCCTCTGTCACCCCCGCATTCATCATCATAGTGTAGCTGTTGCGAGCTGCAAACTGCTGCCCGACTCGCGTCACTAAGGGAATGCACATCCAAAGAGTTTCTAGAGTGGTTGTGGCTCCATTATAGGGATAAGTATCCAGAACTACATCGGCAATACCTAAGTTAGCTCGGTGAACTTCCTCTGAACTAACTGCTGGCAAAAATCGCAAGCGATCGCCCTCCAAACCCTCTTCTTCTGCTAGCTGGTTAAATAATTTTTTAATTGAATTTTGGTCAGCCCCGCCTTTAATTAAAAAGTAACTGTTAGGGACTTCCTTCAAAATCTTCACCTGTAATCGCGCTGTATCTAGATGCCGTTTGTACCCAGTCTGGCTGCTGAGGTATACGACTGCATTGCTCGGAATATTCAACCGATCGCGGCGCAAAGTCGGTACTCCCACTTCAAAACCATCTACAGCTATGTAAGTCTGGGGCAAGCGCCAAATTTTTTCACTATAATAATCTTGAGCAGACTCCGGTACAACGTAAGGATCGGCAATAAAATAGTCGATTGCAGGCAATCCTACAGCATCCCAACCTAGCCAAGTAACTTGTATCGGTGCCGATTTCATTGCCATCACTTCACAGTTCACATCTAAAGTAATACTGTCAAGTTCGATCAGAATGTCAATTTCGTCTTTGTCAATTTGCTCCGCAATATTTGTGCTGACTATCCCGCAGCGATACGGCTTATCAACATGATTGACATACCAGTTTTGTAAAAAGTGTTCTTCCTCTTTATAGCCGATAAAGTAGCCATGAATTTGAAAGCGATCGCGATCGTGATGCTGAAACAGCCATCGCGCTAGCCAGCCCACAGAATGTCTCCTCAAGCAGTGGGATAGGTAGCCAATCTTCAGAGGCTTGCCAGAAACACCAAGGCTCTTGCGAACTAACTGTCGCTGCAAGTATCCCTCTATCTGCTCCTTAGCATAGTTTTGAACGTTGCTCTGGCACAGTTGAGCCAATTGATTGCCTATTTTTCTGTTATTTTTCGGATCGTCCTGAAAATAGGGGAAAAAAAAGCTGGTAACAAATAAGTCACAGACTGTAGAGGATGGTAGCGAGGTCGGACATTCAGCGATTAGCAACTCTAAGAGCGAGTGGAGGCGCTCGAGCGTCGAAATCGCTTCAGACCAATATCCGCCCGCACTCATCAACCCCCGTAAAATTAAGTGAGTCGCGTAAACTTTGGCGGGTAATTTCTGTTGTAATGAGTAGAAAAGCTTCGCTGTTTTTATGCCTTCATCGAATTCACCTAAATTTTGATAAAAACTCGCCATGTGGCGGACTAACTCTGGCTGCTCAGGAGCTAAACGCAAACCTAATTCAATATAGTTTATTGCTAATCTAGGTAACTTTAAAATATACCCAAGTTCAACACAGGTGGCAATAATAATGTTAATATAAATTTGAGGATGGTGGACGTGAGCTATACAGGTTTCTGCAAACTTCAAAGCGGACGGGTGTGCAGAAATACAATCCAAAACTCTTTGCAGCACTTGCATCAATTGAACCGTGTCTGCTACTACTATCCCTGGCTCCAACTCCAGCAATTCAATCAAGCCTGTAGAAGTCAGTTCCTCTGGTGTAAACGTCTCAAGTCGGATAGAAAGCTCGATCGCACGCAACAGGTTATTAATGTCTGCCGGATTTATTTCCCGGATGTGTTGCCGGATCGCCCAAGCAAGGGAGTAATCTGACAAGCCCTCTCGCCGATCGGCTTCTTTTTGCAGCACCTCAACCAATTCGGCTGTCCATTCTTCTGTTAGTTCTGGCTCGCCCTCTGCCATGCCCAGCAGCCAAGTTGTCTGAGCTTCTGTTTCTTGCCCCTGCAACAGCAACATCAACCCCAAGTGCCAGTAGTAGGACTTGATTTCCGGCTCCGTTGCGATTGCTTGCTCGTAGAGGTTTGCAGCCTGACTGTAATTCCCTTGAATTAAATATTGATTAGCCTGTTGCTGCCAATGACTAGGACTATTGGATGAAATATTTTGTAAATAAGTTGTCATAGTAGCATATCAGTTTTATCTTCCCTGAATATCTATCTAAGGCAAGTTCCTAATTTAACAGCAATGGGTAGTGTAGCTTACACTACCCACTTTTTGACAATGTTCAGATTAGGCTTGCAGGAACAATACTAACTTTGACACACTTCTTACTTGGAAACTATCTACTTCGACACTACTGTCCAACTGGTATTATTACAGTTTATGTTGTCAGCAGCAATGGTCGCAGCATCCGCTGCGCCCGCCGGCGCAGCAACGCCTGCTGCTGTACTCTCGCACAGGACTGCCGTGCTAGTTTTCTCAGTACCACCTTGTTGAATTAGTGCTACTGCTCCCAAGTAAGATTTGAGTACGTTGCTTTGACCGTGTGCTATATTTCCTACCACAGTGGTATCTGTAGCAAGAGTCGGAGCTGCCTCTGTTGCAGCCGGGATAATAGAGTATGTGTAGTTCTGAGTCTGTGTTTTAATGCCAAGCCCTAACCCAGGAACAAAACCGATAAATTTACCGCTTTCAGCGAAAGACGCTTGCTGAGCGCGGTTCATCGAACCACCGTACTGCTTGGCCTCTGATTGCTTGGCTTTGTTAGCTTGGTTGAGGAAGGAAGGCAAAGCAATAGCAGATAGAATACCGATGATGATGATAACGACTAGCAGTTCAATCAGGGTAAAACCCTTATCTTGTCTTTTTTGATTGAGGTGTTGCAAGAATCTGGCTTTAAATTCAGTTTTCATTGGTTGTTTCTCCTAGAAGGGTGGGATGCTTGATTTCTAACTCTTGTATGTAACTTACCCACTTCCGATCGACTTCATATCACTGCCCACAAAAATGTTTTTAGCAGCCTCAGTAAAAGGTACAGGACTCTCAAGAACGCTCCAAAAGCACGTACAGAAAGACTTCTAGGCTCATCAAGAGTTCCTTGATTTCATTGAAGGCTCTCTCCTGATTCACAGGTTCAAGGGTTACAAGGTCTACGGGTCTAAGCTTGAGCCAGCGCTCCGCTAAGGAGATCGCTGGCTGCGTGCCCTCCCACAGAGGTAGCAAGCAAGCCGCCATACCGCTCTCTATCAAAATCGGTACTAAGGTTGGCGAAGTAACATAACGGCTAATCTCGAAGGAACTCTGGTTAGCTATAGATTTAATCAAATCTTCTTTTAACTGGGGAGTGCTGAGCTGAGGATGTAGATGCACCTTTGCCTGCTGCCAGTCAGCCACAGTCCATTCCGAAACTGGTAAAAACGACTCAGCTTGGTTGGGAAGACCGCACCAGAAGTCTATCAAACGATGGATTGGATGTAAAAGTTCAAATAGGTGCAGCCGTTGCTCGACAGGAGTTTCTGGCAAGCTCATTGCCAGAAACGCAGGTAGGTTATTTGGCTCGTTGAACAAATCCGTCAAGTCCCACAACCGCCAACTCACCATACTAATAAATTCTAAATCAGCAGCTCTTAATGCTGAAAACACTTCAGGTACAGTATAGCCTTTATCCCCCAGCAGCAAATAGTTAGCCAGCATCCATTCTTCATTTTTTTCGGATGGAGAATTCCATGTTGCTGCCTTAATAGCCACGTCATTCTTTAGAGATTGTATAACTTCTTTAGCTAACTCTATTTCCATTTCTCTAGGGTTATCCTCCATAAATCCCATGATTTTGAATACTTTTTGAACTGCAAAGAAAGAACGTCGCTGTAGGGAACTGTGGAGGTTTGTCCGAATAATTCCATCCGGTTTCAAAACTGCTTTCATAGCTTGCAATCCGACAACTGGGTCTGGCAAGAGATAAAGAACCTCGTCACAGTTGATATAATCAAACTGTTGGTTTAAGCTAGGCAGTTCCTCAATTGACAGAGCCTGAAAGTCAATATTCTCAAACCCGTGATATTGCAAGCGCTGTCGGGCTAGCTTAACAGACTCTTCTGATAAATCGATACCCACAATTTTGGCTCCGGGATTGGCTTCTGCCAAAATTAACGATTTGTACCCGCTACCACAGCCGGCATCTAAAATAACTTTTCCTTCGGTTTCTATAACTTTTTGATTTCTTATATAGTAAGCTGTTGCCAAATTATGGATATAGAGAGTCTGATAGTTATTCTTAGGAGATGTCTCTAGGGGAATTCTAGGATAAGGGGCATTATCAAATTGTTGACGAATTTTATCTATTAATTCTGATTCTTTGCTGTCCATTCTGAATCGCTCCTGATACTGCTAAATTGTGCTGGGGTACTCCCTATTCTAATATGTAAAGGTACCTCATCCGCACCTCGCTGGGAAAAAGCGATCGCCCACTCCCCATCCACAAACTGCCAGCCCAGCCGCAACACATACTTGCAATAATAATTTCAATAGCAGCTTATACAAGTAACTACCACCTCCATGAACACCAACATCAGCCCGATCCTCAAAATATTCTCCCTCTCCGCCGCCCTCTCCTTGATCATCAAATACGGCGGCCCTAGCTTATCCATACCCTCTAGCAATGCGATCGCCCTCATCGCCATATTAACCCCTAGCATTATCCTAGCAGCACTCCTGGGCTGGAGAGCCATCAAACCACTTAAAGCAAGCTGAACCTGGGAAACGCGATCGCCCTCAGAAGCTAAACTGTAGGGAGATCTAGGATTTTATGGGCAAGAACAACCACAAAAGGGCAATTCGCTCCCTGAATAAGCGCATTGCTGAACATCAAGAAAAGATTAGAATAGAATACGAAAAGCATTCTCCCGATGACCGTATAAATATCCCAAGCAACTGAAACACTCACCATGATTCAAACCATACAAAAAGCAGTATCATTCGATGAATTTATTGACTGGTATCCAGAAAACTCCGAACATCGATATGAACTATACAACGGAGTAATTGTCAAGATGGCACAACCATTAGGAGAACACGAAGAAGTTACTGGCTTTTTAGTAACAAAGCTGGTTGTAGAGTACGAAAAACTAAAACTTCCTTATTTCATCCCCAAACAAGCCTTAGTTAGAGCACCCGCTAGAGAGTCAGGCTACTTGCCAGATATTCCGATCTTAAATCGCCCTAACTTAGCATCAGAACCTCTGTGGAAGGAAGCTTCAACGGTTACTCAAGCTATTTCAATTCCTGTAGTAATTGAAGTAGTCAGCACTAATTGGCGGGATGATTACTTTAGTAAATTTGCTGATTATGAAGAAATGGGCATTCCTGAATACTGGATTGTAGACTATCTCGGCTTAGGCGGTAAACGGTTTATTGGCAACCCCAAACAACCCACAATCGCTGTCTATGAATTGGTTGACGGCGAGTACCAAATTAATCAATTTCGGGGAAGCGATCGCATCATATCTCCAACTTTTCCAGAATTGCAACTGACAGCAGAACAAGTTTTTGAAGAAGGGACTACGATGCTCAGGACTAGGGACTAGGGAAAGAGGAAGAGAGAGGGAAATGGGGAGGATGGGTAATTAGCCATTACCAATTACCAATTACCAATTACCAATTACCAATTACCAATTACCAATTACTAATTACTTTTAAACTTAATGCGAACCATAGCCGAAATTAACGACAAAATCAGCCGTCAGCAAGCCGTAGTCTGGACAGTAGAAGAACTTAAAGCTAGAGTCGCCGAAATCGGCACAACCCAAGCAGCCAAAGAAGTAGACGTAATTACCACCGGCACGTTTGAGCCGATGGAATCCTCCGGGGCGATCATCAACCTGGGACACACTGACCCCCCAATTAAAATTCGCTCCTGCTGGCTAGACGGCGTTTTAGCCTACTCCGGCTTCGGAGCCGTAGACCTCTACCTGGGAGCCACCCAAGTCGCCGAAGACGGCGAAGAATCGCGGGAACGGGGCGGCGGCCACGTCATCGAAGACCTAATCGCTGGCAAACCCGTACAACTACGAGCCGTAGGCCAAGCCACAGACTGTTACCCCCGCGCCTCCTTTGAAACCACCATCACCCGCGACACGATTAACCAGTTTTACCTATTTAATCCCCGCAACATCTACCAAAATTTTATCGTGGGCGTGAATGGAGGCGATCGCACTCTCTACACCTACCTCGGCCCCCTACAACCCCATCTCAGTAACGCCGTCTACTCCAACCCTGGAGCCATTTCTCCCTTGCTAAACGACCCAGATTTACAGCTTGTAGGTATCGGTACGCGCATTTTCCTGGGCGGTGCGATCGGCTACGTTACCTGGGAAGGAACCCAGCATTTCCCCTTACAAAAACGTCTTCCTAATCGTACTCCCATCGGCCCCGCCGCCACCCTAGCTTTAATTGGTGATGCTAAACAGATGAACTCCCAATGGGTACGAGGTTGTTATTTCAAAAATTACGGCCCATCTATAATGTTAGGAGTTGGGATTCCTCTGCCAGTTTTAAATGAAGAAGTAGTTGCCCGTTGCGCCATACAAGACAAAGATATTGTAGCACCAGTAGTAGATTTTGCTATCCCTCGGCGGGTGCGTCCTACCTTTGGTTTAGTTACTTATGCTCAACTCAAAACAGGCCGTATTACTATTGAAGGTAAAACTGTCAGGGTGGCTCCCCTTGCTAGTTTTTACCTCTCCCGTCAAGTAGCTTTGGAGCTCAAAACGTGGATTGAGGAGGGACAATTTACCCTGACTGAGCCAGTTGCTCACATTCCGATGGAAAGGGCTTTTTTGCCTCAAGATTTATGGGGTAGTCAGGTGAGAATTGACTAATAATTGCTGAGTCGATCGCGCCTGCTAAAGCTGAAATTGTGGGGGAGAGTAATATTGAATGATTTTTAGGGAAATGCGATTGATCGGCACAAACTAAACTAGCTGAAATGCACCGGAGCTAAGGAGATGAAGAAGGAGGATTAGAATTGTGTTTGCTTACTATTTCTGGAAATTCGTAAAGACTTCTTAACAACATTTCAATAAAAACTATTAAAGTTTCAGCATCATCTTGGTTTATACTTTCTATTTCATGTGCTGCGTTATTTCCTTGCTTACGAATATGGTCTAACCAGCTTTTGATTTTACTTGAAATATGTCCTTTTTCTTCTAAGAAATTGATATAATATACAAACGTTTCCCCCTTTTTTGCCCCGTGATTAACAGCTACATTCATCAATATTTTCCGGCAGCACAAAGTAGCAGCCGTGTAAGCCCCTACACTCGTGCACTTCCGAGATTCTTGATAAAGATGTAAAACTTCATCAGGTAGATGAGCAACATCTTTCCCAAAAAGAATACCAGGGAATGCTTTACCGGACTCATCAAAATAAGTCGGTTTTTTACAGAAGTGACATATATAAATACAGTCGGTTTCAAATGTAGTAACATATCCTTCTTTCGTCACTATATTATTATCACAATGTCCACAAATATAACTACGAGAATCTAAATCAGTTTTACTATTTTCCCAATTCAAATTTTGGCTCATAATCTACACTCCATAGAGAGTCTAAACGTCTTTTTAACTATAACTTCTGCCAAAAAATGCAGTTTAGAAAGCACCGCCCAGCTAGAGTACGGTTATCCGATCTGAGTAATTATCCAGCCGAATACTAAAAAAACTGGACAAGCTGCACGGAAACGCGATCGCAATCACTCCTCAGACTCAAACTCCACCCGATCGTAAATATCCCCTAACGAAACCTGAAATGGCACAGAACTTAATGCCAATAACGTATTTTTACCGTCATACTCAGACAACGCCTATTTAGAGAAATCATGTGCGTAAACGATAGATAGCAACCGCCAAGGTGGTTAGGACGTTCTGAGTTTCACCAAACTCGCTGATTCTATTCCCTTCTTCCCCTAGCCCCTACCCCCTAACCGACGAAAGCGGTTGCTATATTACCTATCCTGGGGGTCTTCTGGCGCAACATTCCGATTGGCTAGACCCCTATTTCTAGTTTTTCGGCTCTTTTTACCTCTGGCTAATTATACCTCTTTTGCGACGATTATGGGAGGTTTGGTTGCACAAATTTTTAATTCGCCAACAACTCTTTTCATCGCCTCAAGATTTGTGCAAGCAGCCTATTACTTCCACTTCTGCCAAGAACTATTGAAAATCGAAGTTCCGGGAAAAGCAATCTGATTTTTCTGTTGCTCTAACCGCCGTTGCAGCGCTTCCAAATCAGGCTCGTAAGAAGGTAATTCATCCACCAATTGATAAGGCAGAATCCCCTTTTCTAGGGCAAAACTAGCAGTAGTTCCGGCCGCTGCACCCGAAGACCATTCAAAAGAATGTACGCGATAAGCAGCGGCCGCAGTGTGGCTAGTAGCAATACTTTTCCCTGCGACTAACATATTATCAATTTTCTGCGGAATCAAGGCTCTGAGCGGAATTTGGAAGGGATAAGCTTCACCTTGACCCTTGCGAGTTCCTTCGCGTTCAGTATTACCTGGTGCTTCTGGGGGGCTATTAGTCATACAGGGGTGAAAGTCGATCGCATAGTGACCAATTCCCACAGAATCAGGATAAATAAAAGAGCGCGATCGCGCCTTTGTTTCCTCCACAGATAGATCTCCCACTGCCAAAGCAGGCGCATCTAAGCCACCTAAAGCTAACCACAAATCGCGATACTGTTCAGGAGATAGATTTTGGCGATAAAAATCAGTCGCGAAGTTATTGCGAGACATATCCACTTCCCACACAGTAAAACCTTGCGGTTGAGCCAAACTTGGTCGCCCAATTATTCTCCTTCCCTCCCGCATATAAGGATATTTAGAAAGCCCATGTACTGTTCCCATCGGCGAATCTAAACCCGTCAAATATTTGAGATTTGGGTAAGGCTTTTTCACGCCATTGCCTAATTGTGAATCAGTCGTACCTACAGCTAGCCAATAGAAAAATCCTTGGGCATTTTCTTCACCACGCTGCAAAGTTTCTGTCCGTAAACCGCCCATCCAGCCTCCAGGTTGCAATTGACCTGCGGCTTGCAATTGTTCGCGAGTATAAATCAAGTTATCTGTGGAAGTTCCAGGTCGATAATCGTTGCCCCAAGTCCAGTTTTGCATGGAGATATCGCCGGGATAGATGGGAAAGTCTCTAGGGTTTGGAGGTCGTTTTTGATCTGGTTTAGTGCTAAAAATTTGGCGGTAGGTGAATACTAGGGGAAAACTAGCTAATCGTTGCAATTCATAGCTGTAGTAGGGAGCATATTGTTGATAGAATGAGGGTAGTTGATGAGTCTGGGGTTCCTTAGTTGCCTGCATTGCAAAGGTATAGGTAAAACCTTGAGTACAATAAGGATCGCCATTAGGACTTGCTGAAGAAGGTTCTAGATAGGAACGGGGGTCAATCCCCAGGCGGTAGGGAACGTCTGCGAGACCGATTAATTCACCTGTTTCGGTGGCATCTATGACATACCAATTAGCCGTTTTAGCTGTTTGCTGAGGTTTATTTGACTGCTTGGGGGTGAAGCGAATAATGGTTTTATTAAATCGCGCCGAATTTTCATATCGATAGGCATCTTCGATGGTTTGAGAAAGAGGTTCAGCGTTAATAGGAGGAGTACCTGTGGCTGGTTGATGCTGAATCGCGATCGCGTTTTTAATTTGATTCCCGGAAATGTCTAAATCTTTGACAACTGTATTAGGAAACCATTTAAGCGTACCTTTGCCTTTTTTGGCGGCATCTTGCAACATTTTAAATAGGATTTTATGGCCATCGTAGGGCATGAAGCAAGAATTACTGACCCAACAGCCGCCAGGATTGAGTCTACCGTAATGCTTTTGGATGCGCGATCGCAATTCTAGATAGCCGCGAGGATAGAATAATAGCGATCGCTGGGTTTCACGTTCGTCAAGTGCTGAGGTACCTTGGGCGGAAATTTGCCCGCCTACCCAGTCGGTAATTTCAGTTAGGCAAACAGTGCGACCTGCGAGTAAGCTTTCGTAAGCAGTGGCCGCACCTGAAAGCCCACCACCTACTACCAGAATGTCGCAATTTTCTTCTTTGTCTGGCGTGCGGGGAGGTGCGGCTATTGCGGGACTAATGGCTGAAATTATGGAGATCAGGCTGAGGGTGAGGCTTACCAGTGATTTGCCTTGCACTTGACGCTGCATGGTAGATGGTGTGTTGAGTTTGGACATAGAAATTGAGAGGCTAATCGCGCTCAAATGTTCATTCTGCACTATACGGTCTTTTGGCGATCGCGTCAGGGTAATATTACTAATTGGTAATTGGTAATTGGTAATTGGCTAATGGCTAATTGGCTAATGGCTAATGGCTAATTGCTAATGGCTAATTGCTAATGGCTAATTGCTAATGGCTAATTGCTAATGGCTAATTGCTAATTGCTAATGGCTAATTGCTAATTGCTAATTACCTATCTCCCCCATCCTCCCCATCCTCCCCATCTCCCCCTTAC
>NZ_JAQMUA010000356.1:0-10194 GCF_028330895.1 Kamptonema animale CS-326
ATGTAGGGGCGAAGCATTCGGGCGATAAATTTCTGCTATAAACCAAGGTTTTGTGTCCGAATGCTTCGCCCCCCAGGGTTTGAAAACACGCCCTAGCCCCTTCTTCTATAATTGGTAATAGGTCTTATATTACTCTATCCGCTGCCGTAATATCTCCCTTACTTCCATTAAAATTAGCCCTAATTTATTCTTGCCGCTGCCATCTTTGCCACAACCCCAATAATAATCTATTGGTGAATTTTCTACAATTTCCTCATCACCTGTAGATAGCAAAACTTCGCGGATATTTGCATGAGTCTCAAATTTACACAGCACCGCCTTTCGCATAATATCATCTTTCACCTCTTCCCAATCTTGGCGAAGGGGACGTTTGCGATCGCGCCCCATTTTCGCCGCATCCTTCGGCGCTTTCACCTGTCGAATTTGCTCAACATGAGGCGTACCTACAAACTTTTGAGCTTGAAAATAATGTTCGCTAGTTAACCAATATGCTCCATCTAACTCAAATCCGTGAGCAGAAAAGTTAGAGAAACATCCGTAGGGTTCTTCGCGAGTGCTATAAAAGTAGATAGTCATAATATCTCCAATTTTACAATTATGAACAGTGATACAATCGGTATTTATAGCCCGCTATTTTAGGCTGAGATACCGAATCAACTACACAGTTTTCCCCCTTTTCTTCCACTGACGCTGTAAAATTTATCGTCCACAAATCCAAAGGTTTTGGCATTTGAGCTAAAGTTTTATGCAGTGCATCCGTTGCTGTTTGAGAATCACCATCTTTTTTCGCTAACAGAAATTGAGGATAATTAAGTTGAGAATTTTTACCCGATGAACTAGATAAACGTTTAAACTCCCATGCTATCCCCATCATAGCTCTTGTTTCTGAGTGGCTTTTGCGAACTGTTGCAATTAAAACGGGAACCTTTGGCGATGCTTCTTGTATTTTAACAATTTGCGGAACTAAAATGTCTGGGCGTTTCGATTTTTGAAAACCCAAATTTGCCACAACTGTCATGCTACCAAGCAAACCCATTAACAAGATAATTATTACTGCTTTTCGTCCTCCTATTTTTAACGCTGGAATTGGCAATTTGAAAAATTTACTAAATTTATTGTTTGTTTCTAAATACCGATCTTCCCAATAAATAGCTAGACTGACTGCAAACAAAATGATAACCGCAGGAAAGTAGACAAATTGATAACGAGCCGCTAGAGTTAGATCGGCACCCAAAATGTAAGTTATCCCTAAAAAGATGGAGATTGCACCCAAGATAAACCCGCCTAAAACTTGAGTAATTAAGCTGTTATCTGGTTCGTTTAATTTAATTTTGACACCTTGAATCAAAATTGGTAACGCAAAAAAAATGAAAACCAATAATATCAAACCAGAGATAAAGATCGCCGATAAAGAGACTCCTTCCACTGGCAATAATGCCAGCATTGTCACCATCCACGCTAAAATTCTTGGTGCTGGTTCTAGCAGTTCAATCAGGTTTTTTCCCTCATAAATCCAGCGGGTCATTTCACTATCAGAAGCAGTCCGCAATGCGGGAACCCAAACCAAGCATCCCACCAAAGTACCCGCAGCAACCGCATAAATTCGGAACAGAGAACTGGGAATTAGTAATTGAGGCTTAATCGTTAAATTGTGAGTCGAAGCTAAATCTACTTTTTCCTGGCGATCTGCCCTATTTTTAATCAAAATAACAGCTATTAAACTTAAACCTTCAGCAGCAACAACAAGAATAAAAAAGTAATGGGTGGCAATTCCTAAACAGTTAACTCCTACCCACGATAATCCTACCCAAATTGGCAATACAGTTCGCTCATTAATTGTTCTAGTTGCTATTGTTAAACATCCCAAAGAAGCGATAATTAATAAAACTGGCAAAGTGTAGTGACGAGCTTCTTGAGCGATAAATATCCCGTAGGGAGAAACCGCCATCATTGCTGCTGCCATTTGAGCTATTAAGCGAGAGCGAAAAGCCACAAACCCAAAGCAAAACATAGCTGGAATTGAGGCGACACCAAGAATTGCCGGAAGCGCTCTAGCGGCCCACAAAGAAACTAAACCCGCGTCGTTAGAAAATAGTTTCATCCACCAATGAGCCAATACAAAATAAACTGGAGGATGAGTGCTTTCTGTCATCAAATTGTGGATAACTGAGGTGATATTAGCTTCGGGATTTAGTTGTAATGGCTGCAATAGCTCATCAAGTGCGATCGCACTATCTAACGGTATCGTCTGCAAACTATTTCCCAAACTAAAAACTATGGTTGCTATCTCAATTGTTGAAGGTGGCTTTCCTGCTAAATTAGTAAAGCGCAAAACTGTGCCAATTGCTATCCATATTAGCAGCAGCAATGGATGAAACCAAGATTTCCAATTGTTGGCAATTTTTAGTTTTGAACTTTCGACAGTCATTGTTTATACACCCTCAACAATTAGCAACAAACCATTCTACCTATCTCGATCGTCAAGTACCTTAAACCGCAGATCGATATCTTGTATGTAGGAGCCTATGTAAGCAAGCAATGCGTAGATAAAAATCAGAACTCCTACCATTTCAAAAAGTTCTTCAGTAGTGGCTATTGTCCCATATATTAAGTTGCGCTGACCAGCTACATCTGCATAGTAGCCACCAACCATCTCCATAACAAGAGCTCCGCCAATATAAAAGCCGGCCGCCAGTATAAATAAATACCGAGTTTTTAGTGGAAGATGAAGCAGAAACTTGAAATAATTGAAGGCTGTTACCAATACAAAAATAGCACCAGGAATCACCCAAACGAAGTAAAATAATCCCCCAAGATGTAGCGCTTTTCGTAAATCTGGAATAATTAACAATTCATGGAAGCTCAGGCTTTCATCTAAAGCAAAAAGCACAAACATAATTGATAAAGCTTTCCAGTGGGGAGAATAGCGATCGCCCTGTTTTTTCTTCGCAGAGGCAATTACTCCCAGGAGAATTCCACAAAAAAGTAACGTAAACGACTGATACCATGAGGGATAATTTAATTCTCGGTCAAGATTAAATAAATCCATCCATCGTTCGCGATAATTAAAGCCATAGCGAAGAACTTGCACCGCTAAGCCAGCCACGCCGAAGAATAGCACCCAAATGCTCAGGGAGGCGGCGATTCTCCTTGGAGAGATAGAAATCTGGAATTTCATCAAAGTTCTGGTCGATTGACAAAGCAAAGTTAAACTATAAAATAAAAAGTTAAAAATGGGAAGGGAAAGGAACTAAATTAGTCTTGGCTTGCATCTCAAAACCACGAATCCTAAATCACAATGCACATTGACATTCAAACTTTCACTGTCCATAAACGGTTTGCTCTTACCATCAGTCGGGGTACAACTGCCCAAACTACGAATTTATGGTTGAGATTGGAGCATGAAGGCATCGAAGGTTGGGGGGAAGCCTCGCCTTTTTCTATAGGCAGTTACCCTCAAACTACTGAAAATCTTGTGGCGGCATTGCAGAAAATTGCGCCGCTGCTAGAGAAATTTACTCCTTTAGAGCGTCAACAAATTGAAGAGATATTTAGGGAGGTTGAGTTACCATCAGCAGCTTGTGCAGCAATAGATATGGCGCTCCATGATTGGCTGGGCAAAAAAGTAGGATTGCCGCTATGGAAACTGTGGGGAATTGACCGCTCGCGTATTGTACCAACTTCGGTTACAATTGGTATTAATTCGCCAGAAGGTGCTAGGCAGCGGGTGCGAGATTGGTTTGAACAAGATGTCATATATCAAAATAGTATAAAGTATCGCGCTCTCAAAGTAAAATTAGGTAGTCCTGATGGCATAGAAGCAGATCGAGCGATGTTAATGGCAGTTCTAGATGAAGCACCTAAAAACATCCAAATTAGCATAGATGCTAACGGTGGATGGAGTTTAACGGATGCCATTAAAATGTGTTTTTGGTTAGAAAAGTATGGAATAAAGTATGTAGAGCAGCCGCTATCACCGCTGGAAAATATTAAGGTATTTTCGGAACTTTATCGTCAGTCACCGTTGCCTATTTTTGTTGATGAAAGTTGCTTCAATAGTCGGGATATTCCTCGGTTAGCTAGCTGCGTACATGGCATTAACATTAAAATGATGAAATCGGGAGGGTTAACTGAAGCAATACGGATGATACACGCGGCTAAAGCTTACAGTTTACAGGTTATGTTTGGTTGCTATTCTGATAGTGTGCTGGCAAACACAGCCGCCGCACAATTATCACCTTTAGCTGACTATCTGGACTTGGATAGTCATTTTAATTTAATAGACGATCCTTTCGCTGGTGCAGTCTTAGAAAATGGATGTTTGCTGCCAAATGATTTGCCAGGACTGGGCGTTTCCCGAATTGATAATGTACAATAGAAATAGCAAGTCAAATCTTAGGAGGTAGAGATGTCAATTGAAGTAACTTCAAAATTCATCTCAGAAGCTGAAATATTTGAGGCATTTTGTGAAGAACACAAGCCGCCGACCGATTTAATTTTTGATGATGGGGAACCAATGGAGAGCAATCGCCACCGCATTGCAATGAATGTTTTGATCCGCTCATTGCATCAAGGCTGGAATGACCGCAATGATTTTTTTGCGGGTGGTAATATGTTTATTTATTATAGCAGAATTCAGGTGCGAAATCGGGACTTTAGAGGCCCTGATTTTTTTGCTGTTTTAGGTGCTGATGGCACTACTTCGAGACAAGGTTGGGTAGTTTGGGATGAAGAAGGTCGTTATCCAGATGTGATTGTAGAACTAATGTCACCTTCGACTGCGAATGTAGATACGGGAGTCAAAAAGGATCTTTATGAGCAAGTTTTCAAGACTCCTGATTATTTTGTGTTTAATCCTTTTGACCCAAATTCTCTGCAAGGGTGGCGATTAAATGGGAGCTTACGATATCAGGAATTAGAGCGAAATCAACAGGGTTGGCTATGGTGTCAAACGTTAGGTATGTGGTTAGGAACATGGGAGGGAAATGTTGAGCGAGAAACAACTGTTTGGCTGCGTTTTTATGATGAATCTGGCAATCTTATTTTGTTGCCAGAAGAAGCTGCTCAGCAACAAGCTAATGCTGCTGAGCAACAAGCCAATGCTGCTCAGCAACAAGTTGAACAGGAACGCCTACGAGCCGATCGTTTAGCCGCTAAGTTACAAGAATTAGGGATAGATCCCAATGCTTTAACTGAATAAGAATGAGTCAAGGATACTGCTGTCATAAATAGCAGCATCCTTGACTACATCAAAATGTGTTAAATGTAAAATAAATCAAACTAAGAAGTAAATTATGATTAAAAACAATCCCAGCAATCAAATAAAAAATGGTAAGGTAGCTATCCTGTTACACCAGGGAATCAATGGTAAATTTGGCAAAACTGGTTTGGCATTTTTACGCTACAGCGAAGCCTCAGTTGTTGCTGCAATTGACACTGAATGTGCCGGACAATCTTTGTGTGAATTAACGGGAATTTCCAGAGAAGTGCCGATAGTTGCTTCGGTGAAAGAAGCTTTATCTTATTCGCCAGATATTCTGTTAATTGGGATTGCTCCCTCTGGGGGTGTTTTACCAACAGAATGGTTAGAGGAAATTAATCGAGCAATTGCTGCGGGTTTGTCAGTGGTAAATGGTTTACATACTCAGCTTGCACCACTGATTAAAATACCTTTAAAAGACGATCAATGGATTTGGGATGTGCGTCAAGAACCGCAAAAAGTAGGCGCGATCGCATCTGCTAAAGCTGCCGATCTCAATTGCCGCCGCGTATTGACAGTAGGTACGGATATGAGTGTCGGTAAAATGTCTACGAGTTTGGAACTGCATCGCACTTGCTTAAAACGTGGCTTGCGTTCTAAGTTTTTAGCGACAGGACAAGCGGGTTTAATGATTGCTGGTGATGGTATTCCCTTGGATGCTGTACGGGTGGATTTTGCGGCGGGTGCGGTTGAGCAAATGGTGGTAGAATTTGGGTGCGATCGCGACATCCTACACATCGAGGGTCAAGGTTCCCTGCTACATCCGGGTTCAACAGCTACATTGCCCCTACTACGAGGTTCTCAGCCTACTCACTTAGTGCTAGCGCATCGAGCGGGACAAACTCACATCCGCCATCATCCCCACGTGCCAATTGGGCCGCTATCAAAAGTTGTGGAATTATACGAGATGGTGTCAGGGGCGGCGGGTGCTTTTGTGGGGGCGAAAGTAAGCGCGCTCGCGCTCAATACTCACCATCTGGAGGAAACTGCGGCCCAGCTAGCAATAGCAGAAATTCAAGCAGAAACGGGATTACCCTGTACCGATCCCGTGCGATTTGGGGCAGATGTATTGTTAGACGCGATCGAACGTTAAAATATAATCAATCACCAGTCACAATAACTTACTAAAGCGTGAATGAAAGTTCTTTCTCCTTACCAGCAGAGTGCATTATTCGCGCCGCCTCTGCTAAAGATATATGGTCAATTCGGAAATTAGTGCTGAGTGCAAAACTCGACCCAACCCAGTTGCGCTGGCAGCAATTTTGGGTGATAGAATGCGAGCGAAATTTGGTAGCTTGCGGACAGTTACGCAACTTTTCAGGTGTACAAGAATTAGGCAGTTTAGTAGTAGCTAAAAGTTGGCGTAGTCGCGGGTTAGGAACTTATTTGACAACATACTTAATTCAACAAGCAACTCAACCGCTTTATTTAGAATGTTTGGGAAAGCGACTAGAAAATTTTTACGTCCGATTTGGTTTTGTACCGATTTTCTGGGAAGAAGTGCCACAGTCTCTAAAATTCAAGTTTGGTGTTTCCCAATTGGCGAAAAATTTATTGAGAGTACCTGTAGTAATTATGCAGTATCGAGGGCTTCCAGAATGAGTCAGATCCTAACTATCGCGTCACAGTTAATTCACTGTCAAGTTCTAACTGCTTGGGATGGGTGAGGTGTTCACCTAGCCACTGACTAAAATAATGAACTTCATACTCAGGTTCAAGTTCGGATCTGAGTTGATGCCAGATACTAATTCCTTCACGATCGAATGCCTTCATGTCCTCTTCGCTTGCAAAACCGGATGCCGCAGGATCTTCTTTGTTCAAAATACTATCAAAAATAGCTGCCCAGGCTTCTATTCTTTTGATAGTTTCTGATTTTAAAGGCAATGTTTTTGGATCGATATCACCTGCATTACCTGAACCTGCGGCCCACCACAAGGGGTAGCAGTAATAATCTGTCATTAGCTTAATTTTTTTCATTGTGACTTACATGGAATTATGGAGAACTGCGAGGATTAGCGCTGACAATGTATCCATTGTCAGAAACTTGCACTGCCATCATCTTAATTTCACCCTTAAAAGTGAACTGATAAATGGGGCGCGGTGTTGGGTGGTTTACTCCCTGATAACTAACAATTTGCCCTTGGGTTACAGCCACCATTATAGCATCTGATATTTCCTCTTGTGAGATTCCCTGCTCGGCAAACTCCAAAGTATGCTCCCGCAAAATGTGGCGCATCCCAGAACTAAAGTTTCCGGTTTCCAGAAACACAATTTTGCCCTCAATAGTTTTGGCAATACGGATAATGTTCTCAGGAGAGTGTTTGATGCCTAATTGTTGCAGTTCAGCAATAAGAGCAGCTTTTTCAAGCTCATGGAGGTCATTAGGTAGGTTCAAATCTTTGGTTGGTTGTTGATAACGTTGTGAAAACAAAGACAACTATATTGTACTTTATATTATAACTGACTTAAAGTATGCTTAAATAAATTTATCAACTTACTAACTATCTTCAAACCAGTGAACTTCCAATCAGTCATTGCCACTTTACATAAATTCTGGAGCGATCGCGGCTGCTTAATCGCGCAACCCTACGACATCGAAAAAGGCGCAGGAACCATGAGCCCTCACACCTTTTTAAGAGCCATTGGCCCCGAACCTTGGTCAGTCGCCTACGTAGAACCCTGTCGCCGACCGACAGATGGACGCTACGGCGAAAATCCCAATCGTTTCCAACATTACTATCAATATCAAGTCATAATTAAGCCATCTCCTAATAACATTCAAGAAGTCTATCTAGACTCCCTTAGAGCATTAGGAATCCGCCCCGAAGACCACGACATCCGCTTTGTTGAAGATAACTGGGAATCTCCAACATTGGGCGCTTGGGGTGTAGGTTGGGAAGTCTGGTTAGATGGCATGGAAATCACCCAATTTACCTACTTTCAACAGTGCGGTAGCATTGACTGTCGCCCCGTTTCAATTGAGATTACCTATGGGTTAGAACGGCTTTCAATGTACCTGCAAGAAGTTAATGCTATTACGGATATTCAATGGACAGATAGCGTAACTTATGGCGATGTTCACCTTCAGGGAGAAATTGAACACTGTACCTATAACTTTGAAGCATCGAACCCGGAATTGCTGTTTACTCTGTTTGGTCTTTACGAGCAAGAAGCAGAACAATTAACGCAGAAAGGGTTAGTTTTACCCAGCCTAGATTACGTGCTAAAATGTTCTCATACTTTCAATTTACTTGATGCCAGAGGCGTGATTGCCGTCACGGAGCGCACCCGCTATATCGGTAAAATTCGCAATTTGGCACGGCGCGTGGCTCAGCTTTATTTAGAACAGCGAGAAGAACTAGGTTTTCCTCTGGATAAACTAGCAAAAGTCTAAGCGCTATGCTGTTAACAAAATCCACAATAGTTGCAATAATTGTAAGAGCATGACTGAAACATTAACTGACATAGGTCTGCCTACTCAATTTCCAGATCATACTCAATTGCCGGAGTCTGACGGTACTTTTGTGAAAAACTTTCAAGAGCATCCCCAGAGCATAATTCTCACTGATTCTATCGGCCCTGTTTTGCAGCGGCGACATCCCGATGGTAATTACTGCATTGGACAAGATTCTGGCATTTATTGGCGAGAAACTGAACCGCCAGAACAAGGTGCAGAAGCACCTGACTGGTTCTATGTACCGAATGTTTCTGCCCGTCCCGAAAAAGGAAAATATCGCCGTTCTTATGTGTTGTGGCGAGAACACTTAGCACCTTTAATTGCTTTGGAATTTGCCAGCGGTAATGGAGAGGAAGAACGCGATGCAACTCCGCTTTTGATGAGTGATGAAGGGGAGGTGCAAAAACCGGGTAAGTTTTGGGTTTACGAGCAGATAATTCGCATTCCCTACTATGGCATCTATGAAATGAAGAATGATAAATTAGAGGTTTATCATCTTGTAGATTTTTCCTATCAAAAGCTAGAACCAAACGCACGGGGTCATTATCCTATTTCTCCTCTAGAAGTGGAGTTGGGACTCTGGCAGGGAAGTTATCAGAATCAAACTCAAATTTGGCTGCGCTGGTGGGATAGTGAGGGGAATTTGTTATTAATTGGTGACGAAAGAGCCGAACTTGAAAAATATCGGGGAGAACAGGAACGTTTGCGAGCGGAAAAGGCGGAGCAAAAAGCAGCGCGACTGGCAGAACGATTGCGAGCAATGGGTATCGATCCTGATGCAGAAGATGTTGATTAAAATAAACCACAGGACTTTTGTAACGCCGCCCTCCGGGCGGTATTCTTACCGCCCGGAGAGCGACGTTACAAAAGTCTTAAATTGCTTGAACTAATAGACCATTAGCTGTAAAATATTCCCGAACAGCTAAATTAGTGAGTGTCGAGCAAATCGTGAATCTGAGTGAACTTTTAGAACCGATAGCCAGCCAGTTCCGCAGTTTAGGAATTCCTGAACCCGTTACCCATTGGGGACATCCGCTGATGATGGGGATTGTTGTTTTTGTTATGGGTAGTTATGTCGGATTTTCGGGATGGCGAGGAAGATTGGTTACTGATAAAGATGTGGCGATTAAAAGCCGTTCCGATCACCGCAAACTTGCACCTTGGATGTTTTTGTTCATGGCTTTAGGCTATACTGGCGGTTTACTTTCGCTGGTGATGCAGCATCAGCCAGTAATGGAAAGCCCCCATTTTTGGACGGGTTCAGTTGTGCTGATTTTACTAGCTATTAATGCCGTGATTTCTTTAACAAATTTCGGCGGAAATCAAGTAACTCTCCGTGCTGTTCATGCTTATTTAGGAACTACAGCGCTTGCTCTTATGTTAGTCCATGCAGCGTTTGGTTTAAATCTCGGTTTGTCTATTTAGTTTGTTAATTGTTAGTTGTTGGTTGCCGAGTTCAACTAACCACTAACCACTA